>JBARBE010000348.1:0-9635 GCA_049792735.1 Candidatus Acidiferrum sp. | reverse complement strand
CGCCCGCAGCCACTAGCAGTCGCAGGAGGACCATGATGGCAGGCCGGTTGCAGGACAAGGTCATGCTGATCACCGGGGCCGGCTCCGGGCTAGGGCGTGAGGTCGCCCTGCTCGCGGCCGAGGAAGGCGCGAAGGTCGTCGTCACCGACAAGATCGAGGGCCGGATCGGCCCGGTGGTCGAGGCGATCACCAGCAAGGGCGGCCAGGCCGCCGGCCTGAAGGCCGACGTCACCTCCGAGGCCGAGGTCGAGGCGGCGGTGGCATTCGCCGTCGACACGTTCGGCGTCCTCGACGTCGCGCACGCGAACGCCGGGGTGACCGTGCCCGGGCAGGGCTCGGTGCCGCTGGAGGACACGACGCTGGAGAGCTGGCACGCGGTCAACGACGTCAACCTCGTCGGCGTGTTCCTCACGATCAAGCACGCGGCCCGGGCGATGAAGCAGACCGGAGGCGGATCCATCGTCGTCACGTCGTCGGCCGGCGCGATCACGTCGTACCCGGGCTTCGGTATCTACTGCGCCGGGAAAGCCGGGGTCAACGGCCTGGTCCGCGCCGCCGCCTACGACCTGGGCAAGTACGGCATCCGGACCAACGCGGTCTGCCCCACGCACGGCATGTCGGTGAACTTCGGGCTGCCGCCGGACGCGCCGGTGGCCGGCCTGTCGTACGAGGAGGCGGCCGGACCCTGGGACAAGTCGGTCGCGGTCATGCCGCTGCGCATCGATCGGCCGCCGTCGCTGTCGGACAACGCCTGGCCGGTCATCTTCCTCGCGAGCGATGAATCGGCTTACATGTCCGGTGTGTTCTTCCCGACCGCCGATGGCGGGCAGCACGCGCGGACGTCCATCCCGTTCCCCGACAACTGGGGCCTGGACCAGCAGACGGCCGGCTGACAGGCCGCGCGTCCACGAACGACGACGACGTCACGTCGCCGGGATGATGCTGGGCGGCGGGCGGACCATTCTGGGCTAGAGACGCCACCGTACGTTCGGGATAATTAAGAGCTCAGTAGCCGAGCGACCGGCCGATGAGGTCACGCATGATCTCGCTGGTCCCGCCGTAGAGGCGCTGCACGCGCGAGTCACGCCACAGCCGGGCGATCTCGAACTCGTTCATGTAGCCGTAGCCGCCGTGCATCTGCAGGCAGCGGTCGATGATCTCCCACTGCGTCTCGGTCGTCCACAGCTTGGCGCCCGCGGCCTCCTGCGCGGTCAGCTCGCCCGCGTTCACGGCCTCGATACACCGGTCGACGTAGACCTGCATGATGTCGAGCTTGACGGTCATCTCGGCGATCGCGTGCCTGTTGACCTGGAAGGAGCCGATCGGGCTGCCGAACGCCTTGCGCTCCGCGGCGTACTGCCTGGTCAGCTCCAGGGCACGGCGGGACTGCGCCACCGCGTGGATGGCGATCCCCAGCCGTTCGGCCGGCAGGTTGCGCATGAGGTGGTAGAAGCCGCGGTTCTCCTCGCCGAGGAGGTTCTCCGCCGGCACGCGCACGTCGGTGAAGAAGAGCTCGGCGGTGTCGGCCGCCTTCTGGCCGATCTTGTCCAGGTTGCGGCCGCGCCCGAAGCCCGCCATGCCGCGCTCGATCACCAGCAGCGAGATGCCCTTGTGACCGGCCCGCGGGTCGGTCTTCACCACGGCGACCACGAGGTCGGCCAGGATCCCGTTGCTGATGAAGGTCTTGGCCCCGTTGACCACGTAATGGTCGCCGTCGCGGACGGCGGTGGTGCGGATCCCGGCCAGGTCAGAGCCTGCCCCGGGCTCGGACATAGCGATCGCCGTGATCAGCTCACCGCTGACGTAGCCGGGAAGCCACCGCGCCTTCTGCTCGTCGGTGGTCAGGTCGACCAGGTAGGAAGCCATGATGTCGTTCTGCAGGCCGATCCCGATGCCGACCGTGCCGGTGGCCTGCATCTCCTCGGTCATGATCGCGTTGTAGCGGAAGTCCTTGATGTCCTGGCCGCCGAACTTCTCCGGCGCCTCCCAGCCGAGCAGGCCCAGTTCGCCGGCACGCAGCCACGGCTCCCTGGCCGTGATGCCGTTCCGCTCCCACTCGGCCGCGTGCGGCGCGCATTCCGTCTCGTAGAAACGGCGCGCGGTCGCACGGAACAGATCGTGCTCGGGTTCGAAGATCTTGCGCTCCATCGTGCTCCTCACGATATCCGGCGCGGGACGCCTGACGTTCTCCGCCATTTACCATTAATAAGGATAATTAATTGACTGATTCTAGCATAGATCCTTAGACTGGCACTGAGCGGCGAAAGGGGCGATGACCATGCCTGACCAGCCCAAGCTCGGCTACCGGCTGATTGATGCGGACAACCACTACTACGAGCCCTACGACTGCTTCACCCGGCACCTCCAGCCGGCTTTCGCCGACCGGTCCGTGCACGTGGTCAAGGACGGGCGCGGGCTGGGCCGGCTGTACTTCGGCCAGCGGAAGCTCGGCTTCATGCGCGTCATCCAGAGCGACTACACGGGCGCGCCGGGCAGCCTGCACGAGTTGTTCGCCGGCGAGATGGAGCACGGCTTCGCGCAGACCGAGGTGATCAACGCGCACGACTTCCCGGCGATGATGCACAAGGCGCCGCGCCTCCAGCTGATGGACGAGCAGGGCCTCGAGGCGACGCTGATGTTCCCGACCGTGGCCGTGGCGGTCGAGCACGAACTGCACGACGACGTGGACGCCTGCTACGCCAACCTGCGCGCGTTCAACAAGTGGATCGAGGAGGACTGGGGGTACGGCGCCGACGGGCGCGTGTTCGGCGCCCCGATGCTGTCGCTGCTCAGCCCGGAGCACGCCGTCGCCGAGCTGGACCGGGTGCTGGCCGTCGGGGCGAACATGGTGCACGTCAAGGCTGGCCCGGCGTACGGCCGCTCGCCGGCGGACCCGGCCTATGATCCCTTCTGGGCGCGGCTCAACGAGGCCGGCCTGCCGGTCGCGATCCACTCCGGCGACTCCGGCTACAACGAGCTGTGGTCGGTTCAGTGGGGAGAGCAGCCCCGGCCGCCGCTGCAGTTCATGACCCCGTTCCAGTGGTACCTGGGGTACGGCGACAAGCCGATCTCGGACATGCTGGCCAACCTGATCCTCAACAACCTGTTCGGCCGGTTCCCTCGGCTGCGGATGCTGAGCATCGAGAACGGCTCGGCCTGGGTGCCCGGCCTGCTGCAGGGCATGGACAAGGCGGCCAAGGTCGGCCGCCGGGGCACGCCCGTCGGCGGGCACGTCCAGGATGTGCCGAGTGAGGTGTTCCGGCAGCACGTCTGGGTCTCGCCCTACTTCGAGGAGGACCCGGTCACGCTCAGCGAGCTGATCGGCGTCGACCGAGTCCTGTTCGGCTCGGACTGGCCGCACTCGGAAGGGATCGCCAACCCCGTGGACTTCGCGGAGAAGCTGACGGCCCTCGGCGATGACGGCACCCGCAAGGTCATGCGGTCCAACGTCGCCGAGCTGATCGGCCTCCCCGGCTGAGCCGGCCGTCTAGGAGCGTGCGGGCACTGCGCTGAGCGGAACGACGGCGCCGCTGGCCTCGAGCCGGCCGATCTCGCCGACGGAGTATCCGGCGTCGGACAGGACCTGGTGGTTGTGCTCGCCACGTTCGCAGGGGCGCCCCAGGCGGCTGGGCGTTTCCGAGAAGCGCAGGTGGGGTGCCCACACGACCATCGGCCCGAACCGGGGATGCTCGATCTCGGTGGTAAACCCGGCTTCACGGAGTCCCTGGTCGAAGGCGATGAAACCAGGAAAGCCCGCGAAACCGACGTCCACGCAGCCCACGTCCGCCTGACTGAGCAGTTCCTCCCATGTGGCCGAGGGCTGCCCGGCGAATCTCGCGCCCAGTATCCGGATCAGCTCGTCGTCGTTGCCCCGGCGGGCCGCCGCGGTAGCGAACCGGGGATCGGCGGACAGCTCCGGAAGGCCGATCGTGTCCGTGAGGGCCCGCCACTCCCTCTCGGTGCGCACCACGAGGCACACCCAGCCCTGGGCGGCCGGGTAGACGCGTTCCAGCGCGCTGAGGCCGAAGTAGTCGTCATCGCAGACCGGGGTAGGCGGCTTGCCGGCATACGAGCAGAAGTCGTCGGCGTAAGCCCAGGCGTTTCCGCTGATCATTGAGGTACCAACGAACTGGCCGCGGCCGGTGCGGCGCTGGTGGAAGACAGCGAGCACGACAGTCACCAGGATCGCCAGTGCCCCGTTCGAGTCCCCGTCCACAATCTGGCTGAGACGGGGGGCCACGACGGCCTGCAGTTCTAGCACGGTCATGCCGAGGTTGAACTCGGGCCGCGTCCAGTGGCCGACCTGGCGGCCGAAGCTGCCCGCTACCGCTTGGGCCGCCTGGGCATACAGGGCTCGCTTCGCGTACGGGCCGTCGGTTCCGTAGCCGGCCGCGTGGACGTAGACCAGCCGGGGGTTGATCGCCGCCAGCTCGTCGTAACCGAGCCCCAGCTTGTCCGCCACCCCGGACCGGAACCCGGTAACGAAGACGTCGGCTTGCCTGACGATCCGGCGTGCGGCCGACTGGCCTTCGGCGCCGCGCAGGTCTATGGACACGCTTTCCTTACCCTGTGTGGTCTTCAGGGTCGCCACCTCCGGGCCGAACGCCATCCGGTGCGGGTCACCGGACCGGTCCTCGATCTTGATGACCCGGGCGCCCAGAGCCGCGGCCATGGCCAGGCCGTACGGGGTGGCGTAGTTGCAGCCGAATTCCACGATCGTCACCCCGGCCAGCGGGTGCGCCGGAAGCGCAGCCCCGCCGGGCGCCGGCACCGGCATTCGCTCGGCGAAAGCACCTTCGTTGACACCCAAAGCCGGGGCCGACTTCTCGATGCGGCACGGCGAGCCGGAGAAATGCGCGATCGGGCCGACCTGGCGGACGGGACCATACGCGGGGTCGGTGACAGTCACAACGTCCCCGTTATGGATGATCTGCGGATGATCGAGGCCCTCCTCGCTGGTCCGCGCGACCTCGAACGCGACATCCGGGCTGGCTTCGAGCCGGGGCAGCCAGTAGGCCAGGTCATGGGACCTGAACGCCTCCCACAGCAGGTCCTCCCAGCCCTGGGCGTCCTCGGCGCTGGCGAACACCGGTTGCGCGGCGAACCGCGGGTCATCGAAGGTGTGCTGGATTCCCGCGACCGCCGACAAGGCCCTGGCCTGATGCGGCAGCATGGCGGACGTCTGGATAAACCGGCCGTCCCTGGTGGCGACCATGACGCCGTAGCGGCTGCCCGGGACACCCGAACGAACGTCCATCGCCGGCTCCTTCCCCTGCTTGACCAGGAGCTGGGAGACGACGGACACGAAATACTCGATGGGCTCGATCCCGGAAAGCATCGTGGCGCCGATCCGCTGACCAAGGCCGCACTGATCCCGCACGAGCAGGGCGGCGAGGATGCCGGCAGCCGACTGCAGCCCTGCGCCGAAGCTCCCCCAGTGCACCGGGAAGAAGATGGCACCATCCCGGTGACCGTACCCGCCCCGGGCGAACAGCCCGGCCTTGGCGCACACCAGGGCGTCGTAGCCCTTGAGCCTGGCGTACGGCCCAGCGGCGCCGAATCCGGTGATGGCGCAGTGGATCAGCCTGGGGCTGGCCGCGCACAGGGCGTCGGCGTCCACCCCCCAGGCGCGCGTAGTCCCGGGCGAGAAACCCTCGATGATCACGTCGGCGTTCCCGGCCAGCTCGCGCAGCGTGTCCTGGCCGGCCGGGGTCCGCAGGTCCGCGACAAGGCTCTCCTTGCCGCGGTTCCAGACAAGGAAACCGCTCGGCATCGCCGTGCGCAGCCGGTCCCCCTCCGGCGGCTCGAGCTTGATGACCCGGGCCCCGGCGTCGGCCAGGACCATGCCGGTGATCGACGCCGCTATGCTGCCGGCGCCCATCTCGATGACGTTCAGGCCAGCGCAGATTCCGCCCATCGATTGCCTCAAGAGATGATGCCAGTGGCGCGAAGAGCGTCGATGCGTGCCGTGTCGTAGCCGACGTCTTGCAGGACCGCATTAGTGTGCTGGCCCGGAGCAGGCGCCGGTTGCGGCGATCGGCGCATGTCACCGGCGACTCGTACCGGCCCGGCCGCCACACGGAACGTGCCCTGCCCGTCAGGCCTCTCGACGTTGACGAACACGTCGCGCGCGACGAACTGTGGGTCGTCCGCGAGCTCCGATATCCGGTTCACCGGCGCATTCGGCAGGTCGTTTTCGACGAAGAACTGTGTCCAATCTCGGCGTGTCCTGGTGCGGAAGATCTCCTGCAGCGCACGGAAATGCACTGTGTTGCGCTCGGCGTCGAAGGCGTCGAACGCTTCGACGTCGGAGTCGATCCCCTCGAGCAGATCCTCGCGGCCGAGTTCTTGGCAGAACTTAGCCCAGAACTTCGGTTCGATCATCGCGACGAAGACGTGCTTGCCGTCTTTAGTCTCGTAGAAAGCGTGCCGTGCGCTGTGTAGTTGCTGCGACTGCGAAGTCGCCTCGATCCGGATTGCCCCTGGGTTGAGCGCGTCCGGTATGCCGATCCATGCCGTCGCAAGCGTCGCGTCGGAGTTCGACACGTCGAGATACGCGCCCTCGCCGGTCCGGCTGCGCTGCCACAGGGCACTTGCGATGCCGTAAGCCGCCCACAGCGGACCAGTCTGCACCGGCTGGCCGGCGCTCTGGGTACCGCCGCCAAACGCCTTGTCCCGCACCTGTTCGAGCCAGCCATCCGGCTGCTCCTCCAGCGCGATCTGACCGCTGATGGAGCTCATCGCGAGCCCGTGCGACGGCAGGGCGGCATACGGGCCGGTCGCCCCGAACCCCGTGATCTGGCAGTAGATCAAGTCGGGCTTGACCGTGCGAAGGGCGTCGTATGAGGCACCGAGCCGGGCCGGCTGGTCCGCGATAAGGTTCGTGATGAACACATCCGCGTCTCGTACCAAGTCGTGGAGCACCTCCTGGCCCTCCTGCCGCAGCAGGTCGAGCATGATGCTCTTCTTGTTCCTGTTGAGCACCAAGTGCCAGAAGCTTTGGCCCCCGTGATCACCGACCTGTTCCGGGAAGTAGCGCACGTAATCCCCGGCCGTTGGCCGCTCGACCTTCACGACATCGGCACCCTGCTCCGCGAGCAAGTGTCCCAACGCCGCGCCCGGCAAAATCAGCCCCAGCTCAACGACCTTCACGCCATCGAGAAGCCCCATCGGTCAGACACCGGCCAGGACGGACTGATGCCCGGCCGGGCAACGGCCGTTCGCACCGAGCGGCAAACCACTGGACCAGACATCAGCGGGTTCCACGATGTGATCGTCCACGCTGAATAGGTCATAGCGGATGTCGGTCACCGGAGCCTCCTTACTGAGCGGACCTGGTGCATACGTCGTCCACTCCGAGCAGCAAGCACTGCGGAGTTGCGACCGCAGATGTCTATATAATTACAATAAGTTTAACGCTAGTGTCCAGCCCTGCCCGCCCGGGTCAGGTCAGGCGTGAACCCGGACGTAGGGCCCGTGTGAGGGCATCCACGTCGTCCCTGAGTTGTGCCACGGCGTCGCGGACTTCTGGCGGCGGTTCGCCCCAAAGCCGCGCGAGCAGGCCCCGCACGGCGGAGTCGGCGATCTGGCTGGCGACCTCGTCGGCGGTACGCTGACCCGCCGGATCGAACCACCAGGCGACCGAGCGGGTCGAACCGACGATCGCGTGCGCCGCTACGCCCGCGTCGACTTCGCGGAAGACGCCGGCGTCGACGCCATCCCTGATCAGCCCGGCGAAATCGGCGAAAAACGAGCGGTTGAGTTCACGCGCGACACGTTCCGCCTCGGGCTCGAGTTCGGCTGCGGCATCGAGCAGTCGCACCCGGTCCGGCCGCTCGGTTGTGAACAGCACGAGCCGGTGGATGACTTCGTGCAGCCGACCTGCCACCGAGCCGTCGACGCCGTACCCGTCCGTCGCGGCCGGCCGACGGTGGGCGTCGAGAATATGCCGTGCGTCGGCCGCGCACTCCCTGATCAGCGCGACCAGAAGCTCGTCCTTGGACTTGTAGTAGTGGTAAAGCGCGGTGCGGGTGACACCAAGCGCGGTGGCGATGTCCCCGAGCGAAGTGTTCGCGATGCCGTTGGCCAGGAACATGCCCGCCGCCGCATTCTTGATCTGGTCCTCGACCAGCGCGCGCCGGGGCTGGGGGGCGCTGGTTCCGGCAGGCCCGGCCCGGCTGTCGCGGACGCTCATGAGTTCCCGCCTCCCACATGCTGTTGACAGATCTGTCATTAAATTGTCAGTATAGTCAAAACACCTTGTTACGCATCCTCCCGAAGGCTTCAACTTCCCATGAGCTACCAACCGCTTGCCGGCGTCAAGGTCCTTGACCTCGGCATCCTCATCCCGGCTGCCCTCACCAGCGGTAAGCTCGCGGCGCTCGGCGCCGAGGTCGTCAAAGTGGAGCAGCCGCCAAATGGAGACCGGCTGCGCGTCATACCTCCCATCGGAGACGACGGCGAGAGCCCGCAGCACATGAGCCAGAGCTGGGGCAAACGCTCCATCGGGCTCGATGTGCGCGACGCAGAAGACCGCGCCGTCATCCTCGCGCTCGCCCGGCGCGCCGACGTCATCGTCGAGAACCAGCTGGCTGGTTTCTGGGCCGGTCAGGGAATCGACTTCGCCGCGCTGCGCCAGGAGCGGCCCTCGCTCATCGTTTGCTCGGTGACCGGGTTCGGTCAGACCGGCCCATGGGCCTCGCTGCCATCACACGGCCTGAACATGGACGCCCTCGCCGACACGCTCCCCGTCGAGTGGGAAGACGGACAGCCTCATCGGGGCCGGACCTTCACCAGCTGGGGCAACGAGCTCGGCACCGCCTTCGCCGCGATGGCCATCGCCGCAGCGCTGGTCGCCGTGCGGACGACTGGCGAGGGCGCCTGGATCGACCTGTCCTGCTGGGACGCGCTCGTAGAAGCTCACCGCGCGGACATCGCCATTACCGAGCGCGCGAAGCGCTCACCCATGCAGCGGATGGGGCGGCGGCAGTCCCTCTACGACACCTACCTGTCAAGCGACGGAGCGCCCGTGCTGCTCGGGGCTCTCGAGCCCAAATTCTGGAAACGGTTCTGCGAGAAGATCGGCCGCGCGGACCTCATCGGCCGACACACCGGCGCCGCGCTCGCCTTCGGCGATAACGACGATGACCTGCGCGCCGAGCTTGAAAAGGAGTTCGGAAAAGCCACGGCGGCGGACTGGCTGCAGCGGTTCATCGACTGGGACGTGCCCGGCGGGCCGGTCCTGGACGTTCCGCAGATCATGGCGACCGATCACTTCGCAGCCCGACGGATCACCGAGGGTGAGGACGGCGAGTGGCCCAACGTCACGACGGCGATCCGCTGGCATCATACCGGCGAGCGCGCCGGGGCCAGCCTCGGGCCGCCGCCGAAGTTCGACCAGCACCGCGAGGAGGTCTTGCGTGACTGGCTCGACTGACACGGCCGGCACCGGAGCCGCCTACCCGCTGCCGCTGACGGCGGACGGCGTCACCGCGGCGTGGCTTTCCGCGGCGCTGCGCACGCGCTATCCCGGGGTGACGGTCGCCGCCGCCGACCGGCTCGAGGTGATCGAGGGCACGGCGACCAAGATGCTCGTGGCCCTGCGATACGACGGCGACGCCGACGGCCTGCCGGAG
>JBARBE010000347.1:0-2384 GCA_049792735.1 Candidatus Acidiferrum sp. | reverse complement strand
GCTCGGCGACGGCTGGATGCCGTTCCTGTACTCGCCTTCCCGGTACGCGGAATCGGTGCGGGCCATCCGGGCCATGGCCGCCGACCGCGGCCGGGACCTCGCGACATTCCAGTGGATGGCGTTCGTCTACGTCCGCGTCGATGACGACCGGGACGAGGCCCGCCGCCAGGCGGCGGCCTTCATCGGCGCGGGCCAGCAGGGTGACGGGTCGCGCTTCGCGCCGATCATCGATCACGTGGCCGTCGCCGGCACCAGCGACGACGTGCGCGCCCGCCTACAGGCGTTCCTCGACGCCGGCGCCCGGCGCCTGATCATCGTGCCCTGTGAGACCCGGGACTTCACCGGGGCCGCCAGGCGGATCGCTCTAGAGATCATCCCAGGGCTGGAGGTACCCGGTGCCGATCGCTGACATCCTGCGTTACAACTCGCTCACCTGGCCGGACCGGGTCGCGCTCGTCGCCGGCGACCGCCGGATCACGTTCTCGGAGCTGGAGCACGCGGTCTGGCGCCTGGCCGGTGCGATGTCCGGCTTGTGCGGGCCAGGGGACCGCGTGGGCATCCTGGCGCAGAACGTGCCCGAGTACGTCGAGGCGCTCTACGGGGTGCCGTCGGCCGGGCTCGTGCTCACGCTGCTCAACTACCGGCTCAACGCCAAGGAGTGGGCCTGGATACTGGCGAACGCTGAGGCCCGCGTAATCCTGGTGGAACAGGCCTACCTCGCCGATCTCGAACCGGTCCTCGCCGACGTCCCGAGCCTTGAGCACGTCATCGTCATCGGGGATCCCGGGGACTCCGGCCACATCGGCTACGACGACCTCGTCGCCGGCCGGCCAGCGGTCCCGCCTCCGTCCACACCCGCGGAGTCCGATACCGCCGTCCTCATTTACACCAGTGGCACCACCGGATTCCCCAAGGGCGCGATGATCACCCACGGCGCGATCCAGACCGCGATGCTCGTGAACGCGCTGGAGCAGGATGTGCTGCCCTTCGACCGGTTCCTGATGTCCAATCCCATGTGCCACGCCTCGGGATTCTCCGTGCTCCACTTCCACATCCGGGCGTCGGAGGTGGTGCTCCTCAAGACGTTCAGCGCCGAAGGGTTCCTCTCGCTGATCGAGCAGCACCGCATCACCCGGGCGACCCTCAATCCGACAATGGCCCGGTTCGTCCTCGACCATCCCGCGGTGGACCGGTACGACGTGTCCAGCGTGCGCTCGGTCTCCTACGGCGGCATGCCAATGCCGAAAACGACCGCGGTGGAGCTGTCCGAGCGGTTCGGCGGTCTTTCCACCAACTTCGGCCAGACCGAGTCGACGTTCTCCGTCACGTCGCTGACCGCGGCGGACCACCGCCGCGCCCTGGCGGGGGACGAGCACCTGCTCGCCTCCTGCGGCCGGCCGATGGCCCAGGTCGCGGTGCAGATACTCGACGACCAGATGGCCGAGGTACCGGTCGGCGAGACCGGCGAGATGTGCATTCGCAGCGGGTACACGATGGGCGGCTACTGGCGCAACGACGAGGCGACCAGGGAGGCCTTCGCGGGCGGCTGGCTGCACACCGGAGATCTGGCACGACGCGACGAGGAAGGCTACATCTACCTGGTCGACCGCAAGAAGGACATGATCATCTCCGGCGGGCAGAACGTCTACTCCACCGAGGTCGAGCGCGTCATCGGGCAGCTGCCGGGGGTGGCCGAGGTCGCGGTGGTCGGGGTCCCTGACGACCTGTGGGGAGAGCGAGTGACAGCCGTGGTGGTCAGGAAGCCGGACAGTGACCTCACCGAGCAGACGGTGATCGCCGCCTGCCGGGATCGCCTCGCCGGCTACAAGAGCCCGAAGGACGTCCGTTTCTGGGACGAGCTGCCGAAGAACGTGCTCGGGAAGATCCTCAAGCGGGACATAAGAGCCGCGCTGCTCGGGCCGTAAGGCGGTTCGCCTCACCGGAAGGCCGGGGGGCGGCCCTCCCTGAAGGCGGTCACCGCTTCGGCGATGTCACCCGTGTAGTTGCACAGCACCTGGGTGCGGTTCTCGTTCTGGATCGCGTGCCGGAGCGAGCCCGCGCTCGCGTTCGCGTCGATGAGCTCCTTCGTCATCCAGGTGCCGAACGGGCTGGTCGCAATGACCTGCTCCGCAAGGCCGGACGCGGCGTCCGCCAGCTGGTCCGCCGGGACGACCGCGGTCACCAGCCCGGCCGCCAGGGCTTCCGCGGCGCCCATCTTCCGCCCGGTCAGCAGCAGCTCGGTGGCCCGGCTCTCGCCGATCAGGCGCGGCAGGCGCCAGGTCATGCCCATCTCGCCGCCGGACACGCCGATCTTGACGTTGGCCGCGACGAACACGGCCGACTCCGACGCCACCCGGATATCGGCGGCCAGCGCGAGGGCGAAC
>JBARBE010000346.1:0-4349 GCA_049792735.1 Candidatus Acidiferrum sp. | reverse complement strand
TACGAGAGGACCGGGATGAACAGACCCCTTGTGTACGAGCTGTCACGCCAGTGGCACCGCTCGGTAGCGAAGTCTGGAAGAGATAATTGCTGAATGCATCTAAGCAAGAAGCTCGCCCTAAGATAAGGTTTCCCAAGGCAAATAATGCCTAAGAAGGGCAGTCGAAGACTACGACTTTGATAGGCTGGAGGTGTAAGCGCAGCAATGCGTTAAGCTGACCAGTACTAATCGCCCGTTCGGCTTAATCATAAAACTTTCTCAATCCGTCGTTGAGAGAGATTCAAGCAAACCTTGTGAAAACATGGTACGCGTTCGACTGCGGGTCGAACTTGTAATACGCCAGCCTCTGTTGTCAAAACTTATCCGTCTATTGACGGAATGAGTTTACGAGTTTCCGGTGGTCATACCGCGAGGGTCACACCCGTTCCCATCCCGAACACGGAAGTTAAGCCTCGCCGGGCCGATGATACTGCACGGGTAACTGTGTGGGAACGTAGGTCGCCGCCGGGATAATTACTGAAGGCCCCGGTCCGATGATCGGGGCCTTTTTTTGTATGGGTGTTCCTTGTGCGGGTTGCGCCGTGAATCTTGATCAGAATCGCGGGTATTTGAGCGACTTGGAACTCTTGCAAGGCTCTTCACGGCGCGGGCTGTGGCCTGCAGATTCTTATTCGAATTCTCTCGACCACTCCTGGGTGGGGACTTTCTGAAGCAAGCAAACTCGTTATAGAAACAGTGACATTCCTTAATAAAGGGGATTAGTATGTAATTCACTGGCACATTATTCGGGCAGGCAGTTCTTCTTCGGGAGAGAAGCTGAGCTGCAGGTTTCCTGGGCAACCCAAGTCGATTTGTGTCGCTTCTAAATCGAACATACCAGGTTAGCGAAGTGCCGGGCTGGCAGATCCTTTCCGGCTTAGATGGGGGGAAAACTAGTCGTGTGTGGGATATCAGGCTACACCCACCGTGGTCGTGTATTTGATCCGTCTGCGATTAAAGAAGCGACCGATCGTTTAATTCATCGAGGACCCGATCAGCAGGGCACGTATGAATCCGCGGAAGTGTCCCTAGGTGCGGTGCGACTGAAGATCATCGATCTGGCAGGGGGAGCACAGCCGTTTTTCAGCGCAGACAAGAGGACAATTCTTGTTTTCAACGGAGAGATTTATAACTATCGCGAATTGCGGAGTGAGCTGCGAGGTCTAGGCCACCAGTTTTCTACCCAGAGCGACACGGAAGTTCTTCTGAGGGCTTTCTTGCAGTGGGACACGGACTGTTTCCGGCGTCTGCGCGGAATGTTCGCGGCTGCATTCTGGAACGAAGACGAGAGAAGACTTGTCCTGGTTCGAGACCGGGTGGGGATCAAACCGTTGTACGTCTGCCGGCGTGGCGGCGACATCTACTTCGGATCCGAATTGAAAGCTATTCTGGTTCATCGCGAGATTCCGCGGCGACTGGATCATAGTGCCCTCCATCACTATCTGGCGCTGAATTACGTGCCAGGTCCGCTCACGCTGATTGAAGGAATTCAGAAATTGCGGCCGGGATACTACCTGGAATGGCGGGACGGCATGGTTCTGGAGGAACAATACTGGAAATTGCCGCATACGCAGAATGAGAATTGGACCCTACCTGACGCAGAAGCCGCGCTTGACGGACTTCTTAAACAATCGGTGCAAGAACATCTGTTGTCAGACGTTCCAGTGGGAATCTGGCTAAGCGGTGGAATCGACTCTTCGGCGCTGCTGCATTACGCCATGCAGGAAAACGTGCAGCGGTTAAGAACTTTCTCCATCACATTCCGAGGGCGGAGCTTCGACGAAACGCCATACATCCACGAACTCGTAGAGAAATATCAGACCGAGCATCAGGAGCTCGACTTGAATCCATCGGTCGATCTTCCCTCGGCCATCGAGGAACTTGCTTACTATTCGGATGAACCCATTGCCGATGCGGGAGCACTTCCCGTGTGGTTCTTGTCCAAGCTGAGCCGCCAGAGCGTGACGGTGGCGCTCAGCGGTGAAGGAGCGGATGAACTCTTCGGTGGGTATGTTACTTACAGAGCGGACCATCTTGCGGGCTACGCCAGGTTGTTGCCGAAAGCAGCGCTACGTTCGTTGCTTCGTGCGCTGAATTACTGGCCGGTTTCCGACGATAAAATAAGCTTCGAGTACAAGATGAAGCGGTTCCTGGAGGGTTCGTTACTGCCGCCTGATGAAGCCCATGTCTACTGGAACGGATCCTTTTCCGGGGCGCAGCAGGATGAGTTGTTGCTACATGGGAATAGCGCGCGAGTGCAAGACCTTTTCGGGCGCGAGTTGCCAGAACCTAATGGTAACGGTAATTTGAACCGTTTTCTCGCGTTCGATCAAAGATACTACCTGACGGACGATCTCCTGCACAAAGTGGACCGCATGAGCATGGCCCACTCACTGGAAGTTCGTCCGCCGTATCTGGATCATCGCATTATCGAATTTGCTTCCTCCTTGCCAGACTTCTTCAAAGTCAAAGGCCGCAACCATAAAGTGTTGCTGAAGCGATTGATGAGATCGAAATTGCCTACCAGTGTGTTGCGCCGTTCGAAAAACGGTTTAGATATTCCCACGCACGATTGGCTGCGAGGCCCGCTGCGTCCGTTCCTGGAAGACGCACTCAGCCCTCAAGCTGTGAAGCAAAGCGGGTTGTTTCGTGCTGAGGCGATCGAACAGTTGAAAAAAGATCATATGGTGCGAGGCGCCAATCTTGGTTTCCACTTGTGGGGGCTGATGATTCTCTTTCTATGGATGAGATACTGGAACATTCAAACCTCAAGCGAGTTGAGCTTACCGCTCACGGCGGAAGAAAGCGCTTCGAGACAAGCTTTGTCCTGATTGTCCTCTCCGTAGCAGTATTTCCTGGGTTGCATCCTCTCGCCACCCTCCTTAATGGATGACCCAGATGCGGTCCAGGCGCAAATTGCCAGGAACATGCTGGATACTGGTGACTGGACGGTTGCCCACCTGGACGGCGTACCTTATCTAGAGAAATCGCCATTGATTTACTGGATGATCGCGATTTCGCATCGAATTTTTGGGGTCCACTTGGTGTCCGACAGTGGTGGCGTGATGCGTCTTCGTTCACTCATTGAGCCAAACCATTTGCATCTCCTCGTGGAAAGCGGTGGCGAGTCCCCTCACAGCAACTTCCCGTAGGCCCGGCCACTCCCAGAATGCTTATTCCATCCACAATTCTGGCCTGACCGTGAATTGACATGTAGAATGTCGCAGGCATCAGAGAGGAACCATGACTGGATCACCCCGAACAGTGCTGATCACCGGTGGCACCGATGGATTGGGAAAAGCTGCCGCGTTGTTTCTAGCAGAACGCGGATACCGCGTTTTTGCAGCCGGGCGATCACTGCAAAAAAGGCAGGACCTAGATCGCATCGCCACTGACCAAAAGCTACCGCTCGAATCCATCGAACTTGATGTTTGTGACGATGCTTCGGTACAGCGCGTGGTGCAGACTGCTCTACAAAAAGCCGGCGCCATCGACGTGCTGATCAATAATGCGGGTGTCGGCTACATGGCAGTCGTCGAGGAACTTCGGTTGGACGACTTGCGGCGACAACTCGAAACGAACCTCTTTGGGGTGCTTCGCGTAACCCAGGCCGTACTGCCGCACATGCGCGAGCGACGACAGGGTCGCATTCTGATGATGAGCAGCGTGGCGGGCTTGGTTTCGCCGCCCACTTACGGTGCGTACAGTGGCAGCAAGCACGCGCTCGAAGGTCTGTCAAACGCGCTGCGCCTTGAGCTGTATCCTTTCGGCGTTGACGTCATCCTGATCGAGCCAGGCTATATCGTCACGAATTTTCAGGAGACTGCGAAAGAACTTGCTCAACCGTATGTACAGGCGGCCAAGACTAGTCCGTACGCCAAAATCTATTCCGCCTCATGGGCCGGAGCTAACAAAAGCAGAAGTGAATCGAAGACCACGCCCGAGGGTTGCGCACGCGTCATTCTGGAGGCCATTGAATCGCCGCACCCTCGAGCCCGCTATCCCGTCACGTCGCTGGCGAAATGGGTCGCCTTGGCAAAGCGCATTCTTCCAGACACTCTCCTCGATGCGTTCCTCCGTAAACGATTCGGCATCGAGCGTGAAGGGTAGCTTCCATCAGTTCGAAATCTGGAAAGAAAGACTGTTTTCTCTGAGCTGCTCCCATTTCTTGCGCCAGACCTCGTGAATTCAATCACGTATACCCCGCTCCAGTCGCGCATCTGATTTCGTTCCGTCTTTAACCAGATGTTTTTGACCCCTGGAATCTTCGCTGCCATATCTTTGATGCCTTCGATAGCTCTCTGCTGATG
>JBARBE010000345.1:0-6714 GCA_049792735.1 Candidatus Acidiferrum sp. | reverse complement strand
CTTTGGCACGCCGCAACCTGGTGCTGCGCCGCATGGCGGAGGAAGGAAAGATCACTCCCGCCGAGGAAGTGGCTGCGCAGAAAACGCCGCTTGGCCTGCATCTGCAATTTCCGCGCAATGATCTGGCGCCGTATTTCTTCGAAGAAATTCGCAAATATCTGGAATCAACCTACGGAACGGAAGCGGTGCATGAGCGCGGCCTGCGCGTTTACACCACGCTCAACGTAAAAATGCAGCAGGCCGCCAATCAAGCCGTTCGCGACGGACTGCACAGTTACGACCGGCGCCACGGCTGGCGCGGCAATCTGCCCAATGTCCTTCGCGACAATCTGGGGAAGCTCGATACCTACGAGGACGAAGACTGGCACCATCTTATCGAAAAAGGGTCGTATGTCACAGGGCTCGTTCTTGCGGTGGATGATCGTTTCGCAACGATTAAGATTGGCTCGTACCGCGCGATTCTTTCGCCACCGGATTTCGCCTGGACCGGCCGCAAGAAGCCCACCGACCTCCTGAGCGTTGGCGACCTCGCGCAATTCTCGATTCAGGAGCTCCATGAAGCCACGGCCCGCGTGCAGCTCGAACAGCAGCCCGGTCCTCAAGCCGCGTTGCTGGCAATTGACAACGCGACGGGGGAAATCAAAGCCATGGTCGGGGGTTACAGCTTTGAAGACTCGAAATTCAATCGCGCCACGCAGGCTTACCGGCAAGTGGGCAGTTCCTTCAAGGTCTATCTTTATGCGGACGCCCTCGAAAAGGGTGCTTCGCCGTTTGACACCATCTCGGACACACCGTTTACAGCCATCAGCGGCGGCCAACCGTATTCGCCGCACAATTACGATGAGAAGTTCGAAGGCACGATCACGCTGCGCCGCGCACTGGCCGACTCTCGCAACGTTCCCGCGGTCAAGCTCGCCGAAAAGGTGGGCATCAATTCGGTTGTGGATATGGCGAGGCGATTTGGAATCACCACGCCGCTGCCGCCTTATCTTCCGCTTGTTCTCGGCGCGGCGGATATGCGGCTGATCGAGCACGTCTCTGCCTTCACGGTTTTCCCGGATGATGGCATTCGCATCGATCCGCACATGATTCGCCGGGTGACGAGCTACGACGGCGCGCTGCTCGAGGAGGCGCATCCCGAGGTGCACGACGTAATCTCTCCGGAAGTTGCGCGGACGATGACGGCGATGCTCGAAGAGGTCATAAAGTTCGGTACTGGCGTCCAAGCCAAGGCGCTAGGCCGCCCCGCCGGCGGAAAAACCGGCACGACGCAGGACTACACGGACGCCTGGTTCATGGGCTTTACGCCGCAGCTTACGTGCGGCGTTTGGGTCGGATACGATGACAAGCAAATCTCCCTTGGAAAAAAGGAAACCGGAGCGCGCGCGGCGCTGCCGATCTGGCTGGAGTTTATGAAGACCTCGCTGGAAGGCCAGCCGGTGCTCGATTTCGCCAACGTCATCCCGCTAGAACAGCAAGCCATCGAACACAAAGTTCTCGTGGACACACCGGACACCGCGCCGGAATCGGACGAAACTGCCGAACCCAAAGCAAAGCCGCCAGTGCCAGTGCCACCCACCAAAACGGGCGTGGCGCCTACTACCTCGGGAGTTTCTCCCGGCCATTAGGGCCGGCATCGCGCGTTACGTTGCTTTCTGAACGACTACGTTCAGCGATGAGCTCTGCACCCCTCCCAGATTCACCTGCGCGGGGTTCATTCCCAGCGTCATTTGCCAGAGGATGTTCCCTGCTGTGTCCGCCAAACTCAGGGTCACCTGAAACTGCGTGCTGATTCCCATCGAACTGGGGTTGGCGAAAAGCTGGCATTGCGCGGCGCCGTTTACGAGCGCTTGGCTGCCTTGAAAGCTCAGCAGGGAAGACGAGATTGTATAGCTGAGCGTCCCCGAGACCGCAGTGCCGTCCGGGTATGTGAAGTTCAACGTTAATGCTGGACCCGTCGTGGCATTGCTAGCCGGCAGGATTTCGATCGCGCTAATTTCGGGATCGAGGCCGGCGACCCGCGTGAAGCCAATCGTTAGCGTCCCATTTGTGACGGAGACGTTCGCGGATTTGATAAGAGCGGCGTTTGCGCCGGCAGAGGCAAAGATGTCGAGGTCAGAAAGAACGACTGTGCCTTGCGCGCTCACATCGAAGACGCGGGCGCTGACTCTCTCAGCCTTGGCGTTCGCCTCATCGAAGTATAGGTTCAACTGATATTGTCCATTCGGGACTTGAAAGGAATAGCTGGTAGGATTCTTCCGAAAGTTTTCGTAAAGCAAAGGGTCGGAAGTTCCGGCAACGGCTCCTGTAACGGAGCCCGCAGAGCCTCCATTGAACCCGAAGTCCGCCTGCCAAGCTTGCCCCCTCGAATCGGAGTAACTTGGGCCGCCGCAATTCACGCGAACGGTAGTTTGCGCCGCGACCGGTAAAGAAAAAGCCAAAGCCAGGACAAAAAAATTGAAGAACTTCTGCACGAGCCCTCCTCAGATCAGGTTTTGGTACTTTTTTGCAAGTCAAGCGAGGAGGGCCGGGGGAGAAAAGGTCCCGCTTACACTTCGTAGGTGAAGATAGTTAGTTTGCACGCTTGGAGCAATTGTTCGGTAGAACGGAAATGGGGCAGCGGCGGAGACAGGTTTCTCACTGTCCATGAGGATTGCACCATTTCGACCCACGGAGGAATTCAGCAAAATCCGGGAAGGGCGGGCGATGACGAGGCCTACGCAAAATGCCGTGCGAAGATTGCCGATCATCAGGGATTTCGGAAAGGATCCCAGCCGCGGTTGGGAAGCGGCGATGAACGCCCTTTCTCGTCGATTAGGAGCGGCGACCGTTCCTGGGTGATTTCACCGATCCTTGTAAGAGGGACGCCGTGGAAAAAACGTGGGACTTGCTTCGATTTGCGTCGCGGCACAGTGAACAGCAATTCGTAGTCATCGCCACCGTGCAAAGCCAGGTCGACTGGTTCGCGGCCGCTGATCTGCTTTCCCTTAAGCAGTCGCACGGCCGGAATCCGCCGTGCCTCGACGCGCGCCCCGACGCTGCTGGCCTCGCAGAGACGCGGCAAATCGGTGGAAAGACCATCGGAAAGATCCAGCATTGCCGAAGCCAGGCGCTTTTCGCTCAGCCAGCGCCCCAACGCCAAGCGCGGTTCCGGATAGAGATGCTTCTTCAAGACTGGATCGCGGCTGTCGACTCGCCCTTTGCTCCTGCGGAGGAACTCCAAGCCCAACTCGGCCTGCCCGAGCCGACCACTGACAAAAAGTACGTCCCTCGGTCGCGCCCGAGAACGCAATATGGCTCTCCCACTTCGCACCTCACCAACCACCGTTACATTTATAAGGATCTCGCTGCGTCGGGTCGTATCGCCGCCGACTAACTCGCAGCCAAACCGCCTGGACGCCCGCCGTAACCCTCGGAGAAATTGTTCGAGCCACGGACCTGTGTGCGTAGTCGGGAGGGCCAGGCTTAGAAGGAAGCAGCGCGGAACTCCACCCATCGCCGCAACGTCGCTCACGGCCCGAGCCAGACACTTCCACCCGATGGCGTCGGGCGGATGCTTATCTCGCAGAAAATGCGTGCCTTCCAGGAACCAGTCGCAAGTGAGGATTTCGTCGTAGCCGCTCCTACCATCCATCAGCGCCGCGTCGTCTCCCATTCCCAATCCTATGCGGTTTTTATGGATTCCCACGCAGCAGACAACCTCTTCAATCCTCGTCAAAAGACCGGCTTCCCCTTGGCTTGCGTCCTTCTCGACCTGGCGCTCTGCTTTTCTCATAGCCGTCGTTGAGTATAGCTCCCAGCCCACTTTTTGCGGGCGGCGATAATAGCATTGGCAAGCGGCTCAAGATGATGTATAGAGTCCCCATCTCACCCTGTACCTTCGAACAGGTGGCCGGTTTTTAACACCCTGTTCTTCGAGCAGCAAAATACAGGGTTGACGGGCAACTCTACAGAATTTAGTATGAGCTAGGTCGCGGACCGAGGCTTACGGTTCAGATTTGGATTCATGCAGTTTCAAAGTGGTTCTCTTGCGCGGGCGCCAGGGTACTTAGCCCGCTTTTGACAAGCTAGCAGGCCTGAGGGGCCAAGAACGTGATTACGAGTAAGAACTATACGTTCTATATTGCAACGACGCCCGGTAAGCTCAAAAAGCTTATCGTGCCGGCCTACCTGTTGCACGGGCTCGCTGCCCTAGCCCTGATTGGCGCTGTCACCGTCACAGTCGCCGTCGGTTCTTACTCGCGCATGCTTTGGAAGGTCGGCAATTACAACGCCCTCCGCCACGATCAGGAAAATCTCAAAAAGCAGTATCAGCAACTCCAGAGTACCGTTACCGATACCAACCAGCGCCTCGATTCTCTCCAATCTCTAGCCACCGAAGTGGCCATGACGTATGGCGTGCTCCGTTATCACCCCGCGGCTTTTGATACAACCGACAGCGAAGCGACCCCGGAAGATGCTTTCGACCGCTCCATCGAGCAGTACACCTTCTTAAAGAGAAACGCGGCGGTCATCGCCGTATCGTCCGGCGGCATGCAACTCATGCCCGCGATGAGCTTTGCCGACTCGAGCTATACGCCCTCCATTTGGCCAGTGATGGGGCACATCACGGACGGTTTCGGCGAGCGGCTCGACCCCTTCAGCGGTGAAGGTGCTTTCCATACGGGCGTGGACGTAGCCACGGATTATGGCGCGCCCGTTCATGCAACGGCTGACGGCATCGTCACCATTGCGGAAAACCATTCCGGTTATGGGCGCCTGGTCGTGATTGACCATGGCTTCGGCATCACTACCTGGTATGCGCATCTCTCGTCGTTTTCGGCGGTGCCTGGCACGCGCGTGAAGCGCGGCGAGGTCATCGGCTACACGGGCATCAGCGGCCGCTCCACTGGTCCGCACGTGCACTATGAAGTTCGCGTGAACAATGCGCCGGTAAACCCCTGGCGTTACATGAAGGGGAGCATGGTCGGCGACTAACTGGCGCCGGCCTCTGCCGTGAATCTGTCGTGCCCTGATCTTTCGGGGCATTTTTTTTCGTCCAATCAATTCCGGAGGGCGCTCTTGTTTGGCGGGACTTTGCCTTGCGGAGGCGCTGGCGTGGCCGGTATCGCTGCGCGCGCCGCTTCGAGGAACTTGGGCGTCAAATCAAAGACTAGACGTACCGATTTTGTCTCGCCCCGATCAATCTGCGAAACATCCGCGCTCTTCAACATTTCAAGATACGCTTCGCGCACGTCGGGTTGGAGCTGCTCACGCATCTTTGGTTCGCTCAGCCCCGCCTGCGCCAGTACCAGCAAACCGTTTATGACGTCGGACAGCTGGCGCGTGGGCGCGTCTGGAGCGCCCTCGCCCTCGAGCACGACGCGCAAGCGGTCTGCGTCGGGTTTTCCTGCAACAGTTAGCCATTCGAGCTGGTTGATGAGCGCCGAGAGCTGCGGCGACCGCAAAACGCCGGGCGCCTGCTCATTTAAGGATGCGCCGACAGCTCCGTCCTGCCGAACCACGGCGAATAGAGGCGAACCGGCGAGCCGCCGGAATCGCTCACGCCAGGCCTGTGTGTCCGCATCTGCCGGTGTTCGAGAGAAGAATGATTCGAGGTTCGGGCCGTTCGTCAGCGCGATGCGGCCGCTTCGCAAGAACGTGAACGTAATACGTCGCGTACCGGCGGTGGCAGGCACCGAAAAGATCTCGAGTCCGCCGCGATTCTCGTGCGCTCCTGTTTGCAACGCGTACGCGGAAATCTTTTTTCTGTCGAAGCGTCCTTCCGCGATGGCAAAAAGAGTTGTTTCTTTGCCGCCGTTTAAAACGGCGATGCTCACGCGGTTCAGATCCGTCTCATAATTGAATCCCGTGGATTTCACGAACTGCGTGTAGTCCGCGTCCGTCTTCGTTTGTGGCGCCCACTTATAAAGTTCCGCCAGAAATGGCGATTGCCGCAGCGCGTCAAGATCAACAAAGAGAACCGCACTGGCATCCGCGGGCATCTGCGCGAGCAAGTCGTTGCGCGGGTCGGAGTCGGAGCCGGAGCTGCTCCAGCGCTGGTAGCCGTAAAACAGACCCGCCCCAACCACGACTAACGCGGCAACTGCTCCGGCGATTTTCTGCTTGTTCATCCAGTGGACGCCTATTTTCAATTTCTTGAGAATCGAGGCTGTCGGCGTTTTTACCCGAAAAATGCAGGCCTGACTGGAGCAAAATCTTTATCCCAAAATCTGCGCCTTGAGCCCTTTTTCCTTCGCTCCGTCCGGAAACGCGGGAGTTATGCTAAACTATAGAGGAATCGAAAGATAGGGGCGCTAGGAGTGCGACACAGGGAAACGGTTTTTCCACAGACCTGGCCCCGGACGTGCTCAATTTTCTATCACCCCCTTGCAATTTGCATGCCCGTTCTGCTATTCTTACTCGGTTTGAGCGACGCTGGCGTAGCTCAGCAGGTAGAGCATCTGATTTGTAATCAGAGGGTCGGGGGTTCAATTCCCTCCGCCAGCTCCACCAGGATTTAGCAGGGGAGTGAGGCGGAGCAACTCCTTGCTGGAAAAATAAACGGGCTGGTGTCTTTTGACACGAGTCCTTTTTGTGATTTTGTATTGCGCAGCGGTTTGCGCTGCAAGGATCTGCTGGCAAGGCTTTTGGAGGACAGTCAGTTAGCGTCCTTTTTGTTTTCGCGGGACGGGTGGGTGAGTGGCTAAAACCAGCAGACTGTAAATCTGCCGC
>JBARBE010000344.1:0-12684 GCA_049792735.1 Candidatus Acidiferrum sp. | reverse complement strand
GCGGCGGGGTCGAGCGATTCGTTCCGGGCATGGAATCCGGCAACGGGCCAGCAGATCGAGAACAACTCTTACTCGGCGACACGAGAAGACATTGAACTAGCCGCACGCCTGGCGAGCGAGGCCTTCGTCGTATATAGCCGGGTACCTAGCGCGGACCGGGCCGCCTTCCTGAAGCATATTGCCTCACGAATCGAGGCGCACGCGGAGCAGATTGTTGAGCAGGCCCATCTGGAAACCGCGTTGCCCAAGCCACGGCTGCAATCGGAAACAGGGAGGACCTGCAACCAGTTGCGGTTGTTTGCCGGCGTGGTCGAGGAAGGATCCTGGGTCAATGCTCGGATTGACCGGGCCGACCCGCAGCGCAAACCGCTCCCCAAACCGGACATCCGTTCGATGATGCATCCGATCGGACCGGTGGTGGTGTTCGGCGCCAGCAATTTTCCTCTGGCGTTTTCTGTGGCTGGCGGGGACACGGCATCTGCATTGGCGGCAGGAAATCCAGTGATCGTCAAGGCGCATCCCGCGCATCCGGGCACGAGCGAGTTGGTGGGACGAGTAATCCGGGAGTGCGTGCGCGAGCAGGGGCTGCCGGAAGGAACGTTCTCTCTTCTCTTTAACTCGGGAAATACGGTCGGACAAGCTCTGGTGCAGCATCCACTGATCAAGGCCGGGGGATTCACGGGTTCGACGGTGGCGGGTCGAGCGTTGATGAACCTGGCGGCAAACCGTCCGGAACCAATTCCCTTCTACGCGGAGATGGGGAGCACGAATCCCGTTTTCCTTCTCCCGGGCGCCTTATCAGCACGAGGCAAGGATATCGCTTCGCAACTCCACAGTTCGTTCACGCTGGGAAGTGGACAGTTTTGTACCAAGCCCGGAATGGTTTTCCTTCCTGGGTCAAACATATCTAAAGCATTTCTGTCCGAGTTTCGAAACAAGGTTGCCGGATCACCGCAACTTACTCTGCTGACCGCGGGCATTCAGAAGTCTTATCAACAGGAGATGCAACGGAGGAACGCGCGTGCTGATCTGCGCGCAGTTGCGCGGGGACAACACGAGGATGCCGTTTCGGCGTTTACCGCCGAAGTGGCCGTGCTAGAAACTGACGTGGCGAATTTGCGCGCCAACCCTGAACTCGAAGCCGAGGTTTTTGGCCCCACGACTTTGCTGATTACTTTTACCCACAAAGAGCAAATCCTGCAAGCGGCTCGAGAGTTGAGAGGACATCTTACGGCCACAATTCACGGCACCGAGGATGACCTGCAAGAATTCTCCGAATTGGTCGAAATCCTCAAGAATAAGGTCGGTCGAATTGTCTTCAACGGCTATCCCACGGGAGTGGAAGTGTGCCACGCCATGATTCACGGCGGTCCCTATCCTGCGAGCACAGACGGCCGCTCGACGTCGGTGGGGACGGCGGCCATTTTCCGTTTTGCCCGGCCCGTGTGTTATCAGGACCTTCCCAACAGTGCTCTGCCGGACGAGTTGAAGAACGAGAATCCGTTGGGTGTCTGGAGAATGGTGGACGGGCAGTTCACGCGCGAACAGTTGTAAATCGGGCCTTTATTGTATAGCCTTGGTATCGTTTAGCATATAATTCCGAAAGCTCAGCAGCTATTTACTGGTAGAAACTGAGATGTCGCGTCGGAGCCCATGGTTTGCAATTCAGAGGGAATTACACTTCCACAATTCAGCAGCGGCGCGTCGTTGAGATGGTTCGAGGAACCCCTGGGCTGAAATGACGAAGACTGTCGCACCACAAAAATTCACCCCGATTCCCAGGCAGTCCCTCGCAGCCGCGGTGCTGGAGCGGCTCCGAGAAAAGATTCTCAGCGGGGAATTGCGCGAAGGCGAGCAGCTCCGCCAGGATGCGATCGCCGAACAATTTCAGATCAGCCGAATCCCGGTGCGCGAGGCGCTGAGCCACCTTGCTGCGGAGGGGCTGATCCGCATCGTGGCCAACCGCGGGGCGGTCGTATCCTCCCTCTCTCCCGATGAAATCATGGAGATGTTTGAAACGCGCGCCGTGCTGGAGTGCTACATCCTGCGGTGTGCGATCCCCAACATCAAGGAGGAGGACTTTCAGCAGGCCGAGGACATTCTGCGGAGATACGAGGAATCGCTAGAGAAGGATTCGGAAATGAAATCATGGGGCACCTGGAACTGGAGCTTTCACTCCGCTCTATACGCTCCGGCCAACCGCCCGCACATGCTTTCTTATATCAAGACGCTGAATATCAATTGCGACCGCTACACCCGGCTACATTTGGTCTTTACTCGAGAGTTGCATCGTGCCGGCCAGTCGCACCACGAACTGCTGGATGCCTGCAAATCCAGGAACCCGGAAGTGGCGTCGGCGGCGTTGTGGACGCACATCACCGAGGCCGGCGCGTACCTGAAGGAATTTATCCAGCGTCATCGTGAACAGCACTCGTGAGAATCGTACTCGACAAAGGTAGCCTCGCTTTGAGAATGACCGCTCTGCGCGTGCGGTCGGTTAGTTCTGATCATTCAGCGAAATGGAGAGGAGTGTTGGCGCACTCCAATGGTAGGAGGGAAGCTTTCCAAGCTTGGGCCGTTGGCTGGATTACTATCGCTCGTTCTCTCTGAGCCCCGGGTCAGACCCGAACACATAGGTGACAGCTTGGGAACAACTTGGGAACAAACATTGACGAATACCGTGCAAAACCGTGATGCAAGAAATAGGAAAATGCTAGACGAACCAACTACTTAGCGTTTCTGCTCTTGCCTTGGGCGCAGGAGGCCCCCTGTTCAAATCCGGGCGCCCCGACCACTTTATTCCCGATTTTCAATCTACTGATTGAACGCTCGGAATTTCCAAGTGCGGGGGCACAATGTCCGCCACGGTCTGACTTACCTTCTCGAATATCCGCTACAAACCCTTGTTGGTTTGTATCGGGAAGCCTTCTCTATTTTTTCGGTTTATCAAGGCCCGGATTCGGCACGAAACGGTAACCGATGCCGCGAACCGTAAGTAAATAGCGCGGTTTGGAGGGCTCCGGCTCGATATACCGCCGCAAGCGCACGATGAAATTGTCGATGGCTCGCGTGTCGGTGTCTTCGTGCAGATTCCAGACATCCTGCAACAACTGTTTGCGGGAAATGGCGCGCCCGCTGTTCTGGATGAGATAGCGAAGCAAGTCTGCTTCCATCATCGTCAAAGGAATGACTTGCTCGCCTACTCTCAATTGCAAGTTCTGAAAGTCCACGGCCTTGTCGTCGAATCGAAAGACTTCCGGTATCGGCTCTTGGCTGGTGGTCCGAGCTACTTGGGCGGGCGCAGATTTGGCCAAGCTCAGCCAGTTCTTCCGCCGCAGAAGGCTGGTTATCCGCGCGATTAAAATGGCGAGATTGAAGGGCTTCGGTAGGTAATCGTCCGCGCCAGACTCAAACCCCTTGAGAACATCTTCGGGACGGCCGCGAGCCGTCAGCATAAGCAGCGGCGTGTAGTTCTGCGCTTTTCGTAATTCCCGCGCGACGGAAAATCCGTCCTTCCCGGGCAGCATGACGTCCAGAACGAGAGCATCGAAGCTTTCGTGCTCCTCCAATAGCTTCTTCAGCGCGTCCTCGCCGTTGTCCGTGATTTGCACCTTATGGCCTTCCGCTTCGAGATTGAAGCGTAGCCCCTCCGCGAGATGCGTTTCGTCTTCAACGATCAGTATGTGGCTCATGCGTGGTACACCCTGGGAAGACGTATCGTGAAAGTGCTGCCGCGCCCTTCACCCTCGCTCTCGGCGTAGGCGTCGCCGCCGTAACGGCGGGCGATCGACCGCACGATAAAGAGGCCGAGGCCAGTTCCCTTCACTTTATCCGTTTTGGAATTCGACGCGCGATAAAAGCGTTTGAAGATTCGCTTCACCTCGTTGCGCGGGATGCCGATACCGCTGTCGTGGACGCGCAGCAAGACTGTGTCGAGATTGGGCGTGAGCAGATCCACAACGATGCTTTTCTTGTTCCCCGAGTACTTGATGGCGTTGTCCAGCAGATTGATCACGGCGGTGCGGAGTTCCTCGGGATTTCCCAAAACGATGATTTCTTCCGGCGACATCAGCCCGAGGGAGAGCACACCCGGCGCCAGGTTTTGACGCAGGCGAGCGAGTGCCAGCACTTCGCCGACGATGGCGGAAAACCTAACTTCCTGCCAGTTCTTTCGCTCGGTGCCGTGACGGACTTCACCTGCTTTGAGCACCTGCTCGACGGTCCCGAGCAGGCGATCTGTGTCTTCCAGCATGATGCGGTAAAACTCGCGCCGCTTCTCTTCTGCCAAGTTCCGGCTCGCCAAAGTTTCCAAATACAGCCGGATGGATGCGATCGGGGTTTTTAGCTCGTGGGTGACGGCGTTGAGGAAGCTATCCTGCTGCTCATTGCGCCGGATCTCGCGGACGAGAAAGATGGTGTTGACCACCAGACCTGCGATCAGCAATCCAAAGAAGATAATGCCCAGAACGAGAGGGACAACCTGACGCCAATGGAAGATGATCCAGCTGACATTGAGCGCGACCGCGAGGGCGACGAGGCAAACGCCCAGCACGATGAAAAAGACGATCGCTTTGGTGCGGCGCGTGATGCGCATGACGCTTTAGTTTACGACATGCCCGCCCGTGCGCCACAGCGGCAGGAATAACAATGATACTTTGCTGTTCTACGCAGGCCAGGCGCGCTTCGCGTGGGTCACGGTTCAGTCCCCGCTAGTTATCAGCTGCGGAGCAACTGCCCGGGTAGCGTCAGCAGCTATCGTACTTGGCCGCACTGCCACTTCCCCGTGCGGCGCGAGCTTGTGCCGTTTGACGTCCCACGCCAGGCCGAGGGCTCGGAGAGCGCAAATCCCGTACCAGTTCAGGTCAATTTCGTACCACGCGAGACCATGGCGCGCCGACTGCGGTACCGCGTGATGGTTATTGTGCCAGCCCTCGCCGAAGGTCAGCAGCGCGACCCAAAGGCTGTTCCTCGAGGTGTCATCCGTCAGGAAACGGCGCGAGCCCCACATGTGTGTCGCAGAATTGACCAGCCAAGTCGAGTGCAAGCCGAAAACAGTCCGCACGAAGATCCCCCACAAGAGATAGGACCAGCCGCCAATCGCGAAAATGGCAATTCCCAAAAGCGTCAGGGGAACCCAATGCCACTTGGTGATTAGTACATGAAATTTGTCTTTCCGCAGGTCGGGAACATAGGGCAAGAGATCCTTCACGCTGTTGTGCATGGCCTTCCCCGTCAGAATCCAGCCCATGTGCGCCCACAAGCCGCCGTCGCGCGGAGAATGTGGATCGCCCTCTTTGTCGGTGTTCTGGTGATGCACCCTATGCGTGGCCACCCAGGCGATGGGACCGCCTTCGAGCGCCAGCGTCCCGCAAATGGTCAGAAAATACTCCATCGACTTCGGCGTCTTATAGCCGCGATGCGTCAGCAAACGGTGGTAGCCCATGCCGATGCCGAGGCCCCCGGCAACGCACCAAAGAACAACGGCCAGGGCAAGGCCCTTCCATGTAAAGAAGAAGAGCGCGGCGATTGCGCCGATATGAAATGCAAGCATGAAAAGGGTAGTCGTCCAGTTGACCGGCTCGGAAAATGTTTTGTCGCGTGTAATGATGTCCATGATTCCCAACGTAACACGCGTAGGCCCGGACTTCTGTAATAGTTGTGTAATCCCTCGAACAGCCTTTCCAAAAATATCGCTGCAAGAACCTGAGGCTCTACTCATCATTCGCGACGGACCTGTACGTTTGGCCAGCGTGTCCGAGTTCACGCGATGGACGCTCTGCAACCGCTCTAATGGGAGTTGCACCAACTTCCCCATTGTGTGTTAAGAAGTTTCTATCTATCGCGTCTTAGGTAGTAGAGAAGCCGGGGAGGGACGCTTGGCGGCCGCGATAGAAAACATTATGGTGACGCAACCGGCCGCGGAGCTTGAGGAGCTATTTCGAGCACATCATTCCTGTGTCCTCAAAGCCGCCTACCGCATAACGGGTAGCATGGCGGACGCCGAGGACGTTGCACAATCTGTATTTCTCCGATTGGCCCGCGGAACGATCGACAATAGCCGCATCGCAAATCTGCAAGGTTACTTGCAGAGATCGGCAGTCAATGCCGCGTTGGATTTAATCCGCTCGAGGGGCCATCGAGAGACCGTCCCAGTGGAAACGGCCGACGAGCTTCACGCCAATCCAAGCCTTTCGCCTGAGCGCTCGCACTCCTCTTCGGAAATGAAGCAGTTGCTGCGCCGCGAGCTTGCCCAGTTGAACCCCCGCGCAGCCGAGATGTTTACATTGCGCTACCTCGAAGGCCTCGATAATCCCGAAATTGCCCAAATGATGAAGACCTCGCAGGCGGTCGTCGCCGTAACGCTGCATCGCACGCGCGCGCGGCTCAAGAAGGGCCTTCAAGGATTCAGGAAAGGTGCATCATGAAATTTTTTCGGTCGAAAAAAGACGTATTCCTAGATCAAGCAATCGCTGAACTTCGCGGCGAAAAACCGGACGCCAGGACTCTCTCTGCGTCCGCCGAGCGCGTGTGGCAGAAGGTGCAAGCCGCCGAAGGCGAAGAATTCGCGACGAACGCTCTGCAATCCATTCGCGGCTGCGACGATGTCCGCGCTCTGTTGCCGGCTTTTCATCAGCATGAGCTGACTCCAGCCCGCGCTCTCCTCGTCGAAGATCACCTGCGCGAATGCGTCGCATGCCGTGCCTATGCACATGGCCGCGGAGTTGCCGGTGCGACGCGCATCGATTGGCGGATGGAACCTACGTCGCGCGGTTTTCAGTGGAGCTTTGCCAAACTTGTCTCCGTGGCAGCGGCGGCGGTCTTGCTTGTCGCCCTGATCTGGGCTGGCCGCAACTTTTACTTTGCGGGCCCTCCAGGCAGCCGCGCTCGTGTCGACTCCATCGAAGGGCAGGCTTTTCTCATCGGTCCTGCTAGCGACCGCCCGATTAAAGTAGGCGACGAACTCAGCCAGGGCGAATTTATTCGCACCGCCGCAAATTCCCGGGCCAAAGTGCGGCTCTTCGACGGCTCGCAAGTGGAAATGAATCAGCGCGCTGAATTGGCGGTTACCGCGAGCCTCCGCGACGCAACGATCCATCTCGATCAAGGCAGCATTATTGTGCAAGCGGCCAAACGGCACTCCGGACATTTGTATGTCAGCGCGCCCGATTGCACGGTCGCGGTGACCGGCACGGTCTTTTCCGTAAACTCCGGCACCAAAGGCTCTCGCGTAGCTGTGATCGAAGGGGAAGTCCACGTCAAGCATGCTGGTTTGCTTTCGATTCTGCACTCGGGCGATGAGGTGGCCACGACGCCGAGCGTCGGCCTCGTTCCCGTTCGCGACGAGATTGCCTGGAGCAGCGATCTGGATCACCAGCTCGCTTTGCTTGCCGAATTTTCTAAGCTGCGCACTAAACTGAACGCAATTCAGACCCCCGGCCCTAGGTATGAGAGCAAGATTCTTCCTCTACTGCCGGCGGACACGGTCCTCTATATCGGTATCCCCAATCTTGGCGACGCGCTCCAGCAAGCGAATCAAATCTTTCAGCAGGAGCTCTCGCAAAGCAAAGTGCTGCAGGATTGGTGGAACAAAAGCGGCAACTCGAATCAACATCCAACTCCCCAGGAGCTGATCGATCAAATTCAAGCCATAAGCCAATACCTGGGCGACGAAGTGGTGATTACCGCCAGAGGAGGTTCGCCATTCAACGACGGCGGTCCCTTGCTTCTCGCCGCAGTGCGGCAGCAAGGCCTGAAAGATTTCTTGCAAAATCACTTTGCCGACGCGTTGTCGAGCGCTCAAGGTATGCACGATGTGCAGGTGGTGGACCCGCAGTCGCTCTCCTCTCTTTCCGGAGATAAGCACGGAATGATCATGCTGGTCAGGCCGGACATGCTGGTGGTCGGAGGCAATGCCGCTTCGGTTCAGCAATTGAACGCGCAGCTTGACGCTGGTGCAACTGCCTTCGCCGGAACGGATTTTGGCCAGCGCATCACTCAGGTTTACAGTCACGGCACCGAAACTGTAGTCGCTGCAAATCTTGGCCAGATTTTAAACTCCAGCCACGCCGAACAGCAGGATTCGAACGCTCTTCGCAGCAGCGGCTTCAACGACATTAAGTACTTGATCGCGACGCGCGGTGAGTCTGCCTCTTCCGGCCAGGGCGACAACCGCATCTCGCTGGAATTTACCGGCCAGCGCCACGGCATCGCTTCCTGGCTCGCCGCTCCCGCGCCCATGGGCTCGCTCGACTACGTTTCCGCGAACGCAGGCGCGGCCATTTCTTTTGTTACGAAACAGCCCGCGCTCATGTTGGACGACATTTTCAACACAGTCGGCGCCTCCGATCCCAACTTCACCCAAGGGCTGGCGAAGGCAAATTCGGAACTCGGTTTGGATATCCGCAACGATTTGGCTAGCGCTCTCGGTGGTGAGATGACCTTTGCTCTCGATGGCCCTGTTCTTCCCACGCCTTCCTGGAAAGCGATCATCGAGGTCAATGATTCGGGCGCGCTGCAAGTTGCCATGGATAAGCTGGTGCAAGCCGCCAATCGGGAAGCGCAAAAGTCGAACGTGCCCGGCTTGACGGCAAGCCAGGAACAGGTTGGCGGCCGAACGTTTTACACGATTCAAGCGCAAACCGTCGGTCTTACAACAGAGTACGACTACACTTTCGCGGACGGCTATATGCTCATGGCGCCCTCTCGAGCGCTGCTCCTCGCCGCCCTGCAAACTCATGCAAACGGCACGTCGCTGGCACGCTCCGCTTCGTTTCAAACGCTCCTGCCCAGCGACAATCACGCGAATTTTTCCGCCATGCTCTATCAAAATCTCAGCCCCATTCTGCAGCCGCTCGCCGCTCAGCTTACTTCCGGTCAGCTGGCCCTGGTTCAGCAACTGGCAGCCGATGCCAAACCCAGCGTATTCTGTGCGTACGGAGAGACTGACCGCATCGAAGTAGCCAGCACCGGCAAGCTCTTGGACTTGAACCCGAGTCTGCTAGCGTTAACCCATATATTGCAGCAGGCGGCGCGTGGAACTTCGCGCAGTCCGAATCCGTAATGAATTGTAGATGAGCAACCCAACCATTGAGCTCGACGGGCTCGAAGTCCAACTCGGCGGCCGAACCATTCTTCACGGTCTCACCGGCCTTTTGAAGAGCCGCGCCATCGGACTGCTGGGACCAAATGGCGCAGGCAAGTCCACGCTCATCAATACGCTTCTGGGTTTTCATTCACCCTCCAAGGGCAGCGCCCGCGTGCTCGGCATCGACTCTCTCACCGGCGGCAAAGCGCTTCGCTCGCTTGTCGGGTATATGCCGGAGAACGACGCTTTCATTTCAAAAATGTCTGGAGTGCGCTTCGTTCGCTACATGGCGGAGATTTCCGGTCTTCCGGCCGAACAAGCGATGGAGCGCGCCCACGAAGCTTTCGTTTACGTAGGATTAGGTGAAGCGCGTTATCGCCCGGTCGGAACCTATTCCCTCGGCATGAAACAGTTGGCCAAGCTGGCGCAGGCAATCGCGCACGGGCCAAAGGTTCTGATTCTGGACGAGCCCACCAACGGCATGGATCCGCCTGCGCGCAAACGCTTGATCGAACTCATTCGCGAAATTCGCGAAGCCAGCGATATCTGCTTGTTTCTCTCGTCACATCTTTTGCGCGACGTGGAAGAAACCTGCGACGAGGTTCTTATCTTGCGGAATGGAAAAATCGCGTCGATTTGCAATCTCGTCGAAGAGCGGCGCGCCAATCGCAAGTTCCTCGAGCTTGAAACTGTCGGCGCCGAAGCCACATTCACTTCCACGCTCGAAAGCCTTGGCTGCGAATGCGCGGTGTTCACCAACGGGCGCATCAAGGTGGTCATGCCGGACACTGTCGAAATCCGCGAAGTGTTCAAAGTCGCGGCAGACCGCGGCGTGCAAATTCGCCGCATGAACCACCGGCGCGACTCGCTCGAAGACATTTTCCTGAACGCAATGGAACAGACAGGAGCAGTCGATGGCCGTTTATAAGCGCAGATACAGCTCCTACACGGGCTCGCTGACGCCCGAATGGTCGCGCTTTTTCGTCCTCACGCGGTACGCCTTCGCGGACCTGTTCAAGTCCCGCTTCTTCGTTCTTCTCCTGATACTCAGCCTCATTCCAACGTTATTTTTCGCCGGCTACATTTTCATCGCGAATAACAAAACCGTGCAATTGATGTTTCAAATGCGCTTTTCCGATGCGCTCACGGTTGAAACCTCGTACTTCGTCATCATTATGATGGTGCAGACGCAGGCCGCCTTTCTCTTGAACTGCTGGGTCGGGCCAGTGCTGGTCTCGGGCGACCTAACAAACGGCGCGCTTCCCCTTTTTTTGAGCCGGCCATTTAATCGCTCCGATTACGTTTTTGGAAAACTCGCCGTACTTGGATTGCTGCTCTCTGCCGTTACGTGGGTTCCTTGCTTGCTCTTGTTCAGTCTTCAGTCCGGCCTCGCAAGCAATGGCTGGATTTGGTCGCACTTGTGGATGACGATTCCGATCATTTTGTGTTCAGCCATTTGGATCTTAATGCTCTCCATGATTTCTCTCGCCGTATCGGCTTGGGTCAAGTTGCGAATCGTCGCTACCGGCGTAATCTTCATCTCGCTCCTTATTCCGGCGGGCCTCGGCGCGATGTTCGATGCCATCATGGGCACTTACTGGGGCGGACTCCTGAATTTCTCGGAACTATTCAAGCGAATCCTGATGCACTCATTCCGCACCGAATCGATCATGGGCGCCTTTACGCGTGGCGATCAAATCCCAATTCCGATGGCTTGGGCCATGCTGGTCCTCGTCTGCGTATTTTCGTTGTTTATTCTTAATGCCCGTTTGCGCGCCCGTGAGGTCGTGCGCGGATGACGCCCGGCGACCGCCAAATCGTTTTCGAAAATGTCTCCAAGTTTTACGGAGAAGTTCTTGGCGTGAACAAAGTGAACTTCTCCCTCGAGCCAGGAATCACCAGCCTTGTCGGGCCCAACGGCTCGGGCAAAACTACGCTGATGAATTTGCTCACTGGTCTCATCAAGCCTTCCCGAGGCGCAATTTATGTCCTCGGCCTCACCACGCATCAGCCCGTCGAATTCTTCCGCCAAGTCGGCTATTGCACACAATTTGATTCTTTCCCCCCTGGCACGAATGGCTACGATTTCATTTATTGGCCGCTGCGGCTCCATGGTTTTGCGCACGACCAGGCCGCCAAACTCACGAACGAAGCCCTCGAGCGCGCCGGCATGGCGCAAGTAGCTCGCCGCAAAGTGGCCGGCTACAGTAAAGGCATGCGCCAGCGCATTCGTCTGGCTCAAGCCATCGCCCATCACCCTTCAGTGTTGGTTCTCGACGAACCTCTCAACGGCCTCGATCCCATGGCTCGCGCCGAATCGATCGCGCTCTTCCAGGCCATCGCCAAGCAGGGCATGCACGTCCTCATTTCCAGCCACATTCTGGAAGAGGTAGATCGCATCTCCGACCGCGTCGTGCTCATGAGCAGCGGCTACGTCGTCGCCGAAGGCCAAATTCGTGAGGTCCGCCAGGAAGTCCGCGATCATCCGATGCAAATTCTCGTGCGTTGCTCAAACGCGGCAAAGCTGGCCTCCGCCGCCTTTGAGCTCGATCACGTCGTCGAAGCCAAAATCCTGACCGATGGCCAAAGTGTCCTCGTGCGCACCCGCGATGCCGAACAGTTCTATCTTCTGCTCAACAAAGTCGTTTCCGATGGCCTAGTCGAGGTAGATGCCGTCGCTCCCGCCGACGACGACGTAAATTCTATCTATCAATATTTAATCGGATCGGATGGCGGTCCCGCATGAGCGCTCAAAATATGTTGGCGCAGGCTCAGAAGACTTTCAAAGAACAGCCCTGGCGGCTTTTCGCCAGTCAGATCTCCGTTCTCGTTCGCAACGAAGTTCGCCGCAATTTATTCACCCGACGCCGCATTTGGGTCTATCTGCTCGCCTTGATTCCCGTGGTCATCCTCATCATCCACAGCATCCTCAGCACCTATCATCTTGACCCAGCCAGCATGGAAGACGAGACGGAGGTCCTTGCCGGAATTATCCAGCTCTACTATTTCCGCCTCGGCATTTTCTTCGCCTGCATGGGCATCTTCACATGGCTCTTCCGCGGCGAAATCGTCGAGCGCACGCTCCACTACCAATTCCTCGTTCCGGTCAGAAAAGAAGTTTTGGTGGTTGGAAAGTTTCTCGCCGGCGCGATTATTTCGATCGTGCTCTTCGAAACCGCCGTGCTCGCATGCTTTTACCTGACGTACAGCCGCTTCGGTGCCGCTGGCCGATCCTACATGTTCGACGGCCCCGGCCTCGGCCAATTGGGATCGTATTTACTTGTGACGGCTCTCGCTTGCCTAGGTTATGGCGCCGTCTTCCTCGCACTAAGCCTTCTTTTCAAAAACCCGATCATTCCCGGCGCGATGCTGATGGGCTGGGAAGCCATCGCGCCAATTTTCCCCGCCTGGGCGCAGCGGCTGAGCGTCACTTTCTATTTGAAGCATCTGTGCCCCGTCACTCTCCCCGTCAGCGGCCCCATGGCTATTTTCACTGTCGTCGCCGAGCCCGTCTCCCCGTTTGTCGCCGTCTTCGGTCTGCTTTGTCTCACGATTGCGATCCTTGTCTTGGCCTGCTTCCTGATCCATCGCATCGAAAT
>JBARBE010000343.1:0-4216 GCA_049792735.1 Candidatus Acidiferrum sp. | reverse complement strand
GAGCAATCGAACACCGGCAAATCTTCCGCCCGCAGATACGGCGCGCCTTCGATTTTTCCTTGCTTGTCGATATAAGAAACGATTTCGCTGGTCTGCTCCGGCGAATAATGCAGCCGCATCAGCGCCTGTGGCACGGTATTGTTGACGATCTTGATCAACCCGCCGCCCACCAGCTTCTTGTGCTTCACCAGCGCCAGGTCCGGCTCGATTCCCGTGGTGTCGCAATCCATCATGAAGCCGATCGTGCCCGTCGGCGCCAGCACGGTGACTTGCGAATTCTTGTAACCGAATTTTTCGCCGTGATGCAGCGCGTTGTCCCACGATTCCTGCGCCGCCATGAACAATTCCGTCTGCACGTGCTCCGGCTTGATCCCGCGCATCGCGTCCCGGTGCATGCGAATCACGTCCAGCATCGGTTCGCGGTTCACTTCGTAGCCCGGGAACGCGCCCATGTTTTCCGCAATCCGCGAAGACTGCGCATACGCTTCGCCGCACATAAGCGCCGTGATAGCGCCCGCCATGTCGCGCCCTTCGTCCGAGTCGTATGGCAGCGCCAGCGACATCAGCAGCGCGCCGAGATTCGCGTAGCCCAGCCCGAGCGGCCGGAAATTGTGCGAATTCTCCGCAATCCTTGGCGTCGGGTAGCTAGCGTTGTCCACCAGGATTTCCTGCGCCGTAATCGTCACGTCCACGGCGTGCTTGAACGCCATCACGTCAAACTGGCCGTTCGACCCGAGAAACTTCATGAGGTTCAGTGAAGCAAGATTGCACGCCGTATCGTCCAGGAACATGTATTCCGAGCACGGATTCGACGCATTGATCCGCGCCGTATTTTTCGACGTGTGCCAGCGGTTGATCGTCGTGTCGTACTGCATTCCTGGATCGCCGCAATGCCACGCCGAATCCGAAATCTTCAGCATCAAATCCCGCGCCCGCATTTTTTCCGCAGGCTGCCCGTCGGTCACGTTCTTCGTCCACCAGTCCTTGTCTTCCACCACCGCGCGCATGAAGTCGTCGGTCACGCGCACGGAGTGGTTCGCGTTCTGGAAGAAGATCGAAGCGTAAGCGTCGCCGTCAATCCCTGCGTCGTAGCCCTGCTCAATCAAAACCTGCGCCTTGCGCTCTTCCTTCATCTTGCATTCGATGAATTCCACGATGTCCGGATGATCGATATTGAGGATCACCATCTTCGCCGCTCGCCGCGTTTTGCCGCCGCTCTTGATCACCCCGGCAAACGCGTCGAAGCCCTTCATGAAGCTCACCGGCCCCGAAGCGATGCCCCCACCCGATAGCGTTTCCTTGCTGCCGCGCAGCGATGAAAAATTGGTCCCCGTTCCCGAGCCCCACTTGAAGAGCATCCCCTCCGTCCGCGTCAGCCCCATGATGGATTCCATGTTGTCCTGCACGGAATTAATGAAGCACGCCGAGCACTGCGGCTTCGGCTGCACGCCCACGTTGAACCACACCGGCGAATTGAAAGCCATCTTCTGCTCGACGAGCAAATGCGTTAGCTCATCCTTGAACGCGTCGCGCGATGCCTCGGTGTCAAAATAGCCGCCCTCCTGGCCCCACCGCACAATCGTGCTCACCACGCGGCTGATCAGCTGCCGTACCGAGCCTTCGCGCTCGCGCGAGCCCGGCTTCCCGTGAAAATATTTGCTGGTGACGATGTTCGTCGCCGTCTGCGACCAGCTTTTCGGCACTTCGACGTCTTCCTGGCGGAAGATCGTCACGCCCTTCTCGTTGCCGATCAGGGCGGTGCGCTTCTCCCACTCGACCGCGTCGAACGGCGAAATCTTTCCGTCCGTAAAATATCTCTCGAAAGGGAGCCCTTGGTGCGCTCCCGCATTCTCCGCATTCACACCCGTGATCGAAGAATTCCCAGTCAACGCTTGTTTCACTGTAGCCATCCCATTCCTCCGCTGCCTCGGGTTCCGCTCTTCGCGGGGAACCCCTTAATTTTACTCCACTGCATCCCGCAGGGTGCTGGGTGGACCCTGTGGGTCACCGCAGGTCAAATCCAAAAAATCCGTTCGCCAAATTAGAGAAAAAAGCGGCCGCTCAGCAGCCGACCCTTCCATCGACCGCCTTGCGGTCACGTTTCAAGCCATTACAAAACGCCAATGCTCTGCCGCGGGCCGGTGGGTCTCACTCAGCCTCACAGCAAGTCTCGCGCCTGAAATGCGGGCGCGGAGCTTATACTTCGCGCTCGATTTTTTTGTTTAGTCCCGGGCTGACTTCGCGGAATCGTTACGGACCGATTTCCCATCCCCGACTCGGTCCGCCTGGCGCTTCCACGTCCCCCGAATCTGGAATCGCAGTATCAACGTCTGCGAAATTCCTGTCAAGAGAAAAACGCAAAATGTGGTTGACGTTTTCGTACCACGTCTATTTGTAGTGGTGCCCTTTCTGAACAACTTCCCTGCTTGCAACGGCTTTGGCGCATTTCCGCCGCGCGCTACACTTGTTGCATCTAACTGCACATGAAGCGTTCGTTCCTCATTCTTTCGCTTGTTTTTGCTTCCGCTCTTCCCGCGGCGCTCCGCGCACAGACGCAAGCGCAAGCAGCCGCGCCATCCACGGTGCATTTCACCTATGGCAAAAAGTTGCGCATCGCCGGCGTGCCCAACTCCGGAAAGATTAACGATCGCCTGTATCGCGGCGCACAACCCGGAGAGCGGGGTCTGCTCGCGCTGAAAGAACTCGGCATCACCACCATCGTCGATCTTCGCGCCGAAGATCCCGCGAGAAGTAATTGGGAAGAGAAAAAAGCGGAATCGCTCGGGATGCGTTTTGTGCGGATCCCAGTTGGCGGATGGTCTGCTCCGACGGACCAGCAGGTGGCGCAGTTTCTTTCTCTTTTTCCCAACAATCCGCAGGAAAAGGTCTTCGTGCACTGCGAGTTCGGCGAGGACCGCACCGGCGTTTTTGTCGCCAGCTATCGCATGGCCTTCGAGAAGTTCCCTCCCGATGAAGCTCTGAAGGAAATGTATTATTTCGGATTCCACGGCTTCTGGCATCCGTCGATGGCCACATTCGTCGAAAACTTTCCTGCACGGCTGGCTAGCGCGCCGCCTCTTGTTGCCTTCAAACAATGCGAAGTGAATCTCAGTTGCGGCGGTCTATGAAGCGCACCGGAATCTTGTTGTGCTGGAGCGTTTTTACTTTCCAAAAAGACCGGGATTGTTTTTGAACCGAAATAGATTAGTTCCTCGCGGCAAGATAAAAGCAAGACTCAACCTTGGCCCGGCTTCGCAGGTTAGAGTCCCCTCATCTGGCTCGTTTGCTCTAGTACTTCCGTACTCTTCCAATCAGGACGCTTGCTTCATTTAATAGGACAACACCCTTCCGTATCATCCATGGCAGTTGGGAATCTTCCACCTGAGGGGAAGGCCACCATGCAAGTAGGCCGTTATCAAGTCATCGATGTGATTGGCGCCGGCGCGAACAGCAAGGTCGTGCGCGCGCACGATCCCATGATCGGGCGCATTGTCGCCATCAAACTGTTTTCTCCCGCATTAGCGCAAGGCGCAGGCCGCGACCGCTTCCTTCAAGAAGCACGCGTGGTTGGTCAGCTTTCGCATCCCTGTATCGTTACGCTGCACGATATGGGCATTGATGAACCCACACAAACGCCCTATCTGGTGATGGAATTCATGGAAGGGCAGCCGCTCGACAAGATTCTGAGCAAGGGAAGCATTCCGCTGCCGCGCGCTTGCGCGTGGACCGGCGAAATTGCTTCGGCCTTGAATTTAGCGCATCGCAGAGGCGTGATCCACGGCGACATCAAGCCCGCCAACATTTTGATTCTCGATGACGGCCGCGTGAAATTGACCGACTTTGGCATGGCGCGCCTCGCGAGCCACGATAAGAAGGACACGCCGCTGCTCGGCACGCCGGCCTACTGGTGCCCCGAGCAGATTTTGGGACGGCCGCAGGACGCGCGCTCTGATATTTTTTCGCTAGGCGTCGTGCTGTATGAGTTGGTCACCGGGAAGCGCCCCTTCGACTCCGATTCGCTGCAAGGGATTTGCACGAGGGTGCTCTCCTCGAAGCCGCTTCCGGTTTCGCAGGTGAATCCCTCGGTGCCGACGGCGTTCGATGCGATTCTGGCCAAGGTTCTGGAAAAAGATCCGGCGCACCGCTATCAGTCCGTGGATTTGCTGGCCGCCGAATTGTATCCCTTGGCCCGCCGCAAGACAGCGGCTCCGCTACA
>JBARBE010000342.1:0-2750 GCA_049792735.1 Candidatus Acidiferrum sp. | reverse complement strand
TTTCCTTCCAGCGCAAACATGCCTTCCCCATCCGGCAAGAACACTCCCGGGGCGACCAACAAACTAGCGTCCACATCCACTGGCGTCTCCGCCCTCGCCGCCGTCTCCTGGATATGAACCTTCTCGAGCAGCGCCGCCGCAGTCTTGTCTTGCGCCGCTTCCGCCTTCTTGGTCGCGTCCCAATCCACCAGCGCCGCAGGGATTACCTCCCATTGGCCTCTTTCCACGCTGTAATAGCGCACCCGGTCGCCGTTCTGTTCATAGCTCCGGACAAGCTGGAAGCTCCCATCCTTCAGCATGAGCTTCTTCCCACGCGGAAGACCGGTCAGTTCTTCCTGCGGAGTCGCTTGGGTCGCCGCTGGCTGCTTTGCGTTCGGCGCTGCCTGCTGGGTGTTCGGCGAGGTCTGCTGAGGGGTCGGATACTTGGCGGGAGCGCCCTGCCAGGCCGCCGCTCCCCAGTCAAGCATCAAGGCTGCCAGGATCAAAGCGAGATTAGAACGCAAGTTCATGGCACTTTCTGGCCTATAGGATGCCAGCGCAAAGAATCGGTTTGCCCTCAGCCGAGCATACCCCCGTGCCCCCAACGTCGCAACTGTGCCAAAAAGCAAAAGGCCCTCTCCGGTGTTCCGGAAAGAGCCAGCTATGAGCCCAAGCCCGTGTTCGTTTTAGTGCGTGCAGCGCGGAAACAGCGTCACCAGCACCATCAAGTCCGACAGTGTGAACAGCCACTGGTCCGCCTGCTTGCCAGCCGCTTCCGCGGCGCGCGCGATAAAGCCCAGATGACGGCTTTTCGCGAAATTACGGATGTGATCCACGCAAATCCCAGTCAGGCTGGCGATCTCCGTGTCTGTAAAAATCTTTTGGCTCGACTTGACGGTTACCATGGCCTTATTCCTTGTGCTGTTTGACACACCGTGCCGCCTGCACTCGCTTCTAACTTCTTTGATGCTATGTGCAGCGTACGCGATGCACCTTTCTATGAGCAATAGTCGTTCCGTTCTCTCAACTAAAAACGAAATGGCTAGTACTTTTGTTCCAACCCCCTGTGTAAAAAGACATTACATATTTTCCCGCACACAGATGTGGCGTGGTACGAATCGTTTAGAAGTGGAAAGGAGGGTGCAAAAATGTCCTACTTTTGCAATCTCTCTATGACATTCGGTAGGCTTGCCGCAATTTCTCGCATTTGTTTTGTGTGTCGCACCTCATGCGCGCTGATGAAACGCATCCATTCGTAAATATTCAGCGTGCCAAGCGCCGGGTGTTTCCAGCAGTAATCTCGCAAGTCGCGGCCTCTCGTCTCCTCCAGAAACGCACGCGAACGCATGCGCACTTTCCTCAACTCTGCCAGCATTTCCTCTCTTCCGCGCAGCAGCTCGGGGGCTAGCGGTAGAGGTGACTTGCGCCGGATCACACGCCATTCGACCAGCATCATCGGTATGTGAATTCTCTTTAACAATCCCACGCGCTTCGGCGGCTTCTGCGTGGCGCGATCCGCTTTCTGGATGACCGCGCGTTCTACCATCATCAAGTGCGCGACCAGCTCCGCCGCCGACCATCTCCCCTCACTTGGCCTGGTGTTCCATTCTTCAGCAGCCACAGCGTCCGCCGCGCACAAGAACTCGGCCTGGGTATTGGCCAAATTGACGATCAGGAAATCCAGCGCGGGAGCCACGGCTAGCTTTCACTCCCGCCCATCAGACGGAGCCCCCGCCGGCCTGCTCGAAGGCGTGCGCCAGCCGCAAGACGTTAGCTTCGCCGAACGCGGGGCCAAAAATCTGCAGGCCCACCGGCAGCTTGCCGCAGATTTTTCCGCAGGGAACGGAGATGCCTGGAACGCCCGCTAGGGATCCCGTAACTGTATATATATCAGCAAGATACATCTGGAGCGGGTCGTTCGTTTTCTCTCCCAATTTGAAGGGAGGAATCGGCGAGGTCGGCGTCACGATGACATCTACTTTTGAGAAGGCATCGCGAAAATCCTGCGCAATCAGCGCACGAACTTTCTGCCCTTTCAGGTAGTAGGCGTTGTAGTAGCCCGCTGACAGGACATAGGTTCCGAGCACAATTCGTCGCTTGACCTCGGGGCCGAATCCCGCGCCGCGCGTTTTTCGGTACATCGCCAGCAGGGAATCATCTTCGACGCGCAAGCCGTAGCGTACGCCGTCGTAGCGAGCCAGGTTCGAACTGGCCTCGGCCGTCGCAATGATGTAGTAGGTCGCGATCGCATAGTCGGTATGGGCCATGTGAATTTCGCGCAGTTCGCAGCCAAGCTTTTTCAATAATTCGATTCCCGACTCGATCTTTTTGCGGACGTCGTCGTCCATCCCGGCGCCAAAATATTCTTTGGGGATGCCAATGCGCAAGCCTTTGATTGGCTTTTCCATTGCGGCGCGATAGTCGGGCACGGGGGCCGTCGTTGAAGTCGAGTCGTTCGAATCGCGCCCTGCGATCACTTGCAGAATGGACGCGACATCGCGGGTGCTGGTCGCAAACGGGCCGATGCGGTCCAGTGAGGATGCAAAGGCGATCAGCCCGTAGCGGGAAACGCGGCCGTAACTGCCCATCATGGCGGGAATTCCGCAGAACGATCCCGGCTGTCGGATCGATCCGCCTGTATCGGTTCCCAACGACGCCACGGCAAGGCCGGCCGCAACCGCTGCTGCCGAGCCGCCACTCGAGCCGCCGGGGACGCGGTCTGTTGCTTCCGGATTTCGGACTGGGCCATAGGCGGAGTTCTCGTTGGAACT
>JBARBE010000341.1:0-3065 GCA_049792735.1 Candidatus Acidiferrum sp. | reverse complement strand
GTGGACAAAGCTCTGAACAAGTTAGCTGAGAACCGGAGTGCATTGTCAACTCCGGATACGAGCAGCGTGGGCAAGTGTTCTCGACTGACGACTTCAGGCCAATGCACTCATTGACCTTTGAGTTGTGCTTCGTTTTCAGGATTGGTCCCCATAAACGCTCCAGCAGTGACCGATCAATCGCTGGCGAGAAGCCGACTTCCCGGTACTAATCGCCCGCTGCCAGCCTCGATTACTTCCGGTTTGCCGGCAATTGAATCAGAGGCATCGAAACCGCCGCGGAATGATCGACCGCCATGCTGTGTTTCTGGACTTAGTGTTTAGATAAATCTGCGACTGTAATGTGTGTAATTCTGCACCTAGTACGTGCTGAAGTGCCACCACCCCAAGAGCTGGTTTATTCAGGGATGACTTCGATCGCACTGATCGAGGCATAGTTAACTGCGGGGGTGAAATAAATCTCGATTTTTCCTTGCGGCGTTGGTTCGATGTGCGGAAAGGTTTTGACTAGCGGTTGCGTGCCAGCCTCGCGAAAAATATCAAATCCCTTTAGAAGCATTGCTCCGTCACAGGAGACATCGAACACTCGACTGCCCACGCCGCCAATGCCGCCATTTTGGACGCCAAACCAATGCTCCATAAAGTAGAGTTTCAAAGTGTACTTGCCACCCGTGACGACAGGCACCGAGTAATGGAAGTGCCCAAAGCGATGCCATTCGTATAGCCGCCCATCAGAGAGCTTGGATAAATCACCAGCATAGCTACTAAGGCGTCCGCCGGAGAAATACCTGTCCGGGGTCCAGATATTACTGTTGGAGTCGCGGTAGGGTGAGTAGCCCACCACAATCCTGACGGGAAGCATGCGATGCGGGGTGCCCGGTAGAATCTCAACCGCGTTTAGAAACGCCTCGGAGTTGGTAAAGTCCAAATGTATCGTTCCGTCGTTCTCGGGAGTCACATCTGTGATCACTTTCGTGGTTGCGATATCATCCCCGCCCGCGTCATCCACGACGTCCAGGTTGGTAGCAGGCCCTCCATTGATGGAGAACGCCACGTTACGGGTAGCCTCCTGGAGTCCGGACGTTTCGGCAAAGAGGAGGTGCAGTTCATAGGTTCCCGGTGTGACCGGGTATTTGCAGTGAAAAATGCCGCGCCGACCGCCAGAAAAAAGAAGCGGATCCTCGGTTCCCTGGATGGTGTGCCCCGAAACGGAAAATGGGGTTCCTCCTGAACAAAAATGATCGCTATCCCAGCTAGTACCGCCGCGATCGATGTATGGGGCAGAGGAGTCACCTACGAGTGCTCGAAGAGTTTTCCCGGAGCTATAGACCGGTGGAACAACGGCTTGGGTTTGCAACGAGCCTTCGCGGACTCTCTTTTGGTCCCATTTCTTCCAAAGAAAAACCGATAATGCTAAGACGGAAATAGTCAAAATTGCGCCAACGGAAACAATCCGAGACAATGGCCTGAACTTAATCCTGGATTTGCTGCCGTTATCTTCTAGTGGGATTTTTTCCGGATTTGACTCTTCTAGTGGCCGAGCTGGGATTTCCTGCTTTTCTTGAGTTATGACACTTTCAGGGGAGGAGGCCTCATCGAAAGCATGACCGTTGGTGGGCTTGCCCACTTTCGATTCAGCTGCAGCCTCTTCCAGCCCGTTGATATGAATAAACTTGGGAACGTAGTGGCCTGGAGGCAGGCAAATATGAACGGGATGTTCTGCCCCTGCGGTTCGATAGTAATCTTCGAGTCGCTTTCGGAGCGCGTGTGCGGTGACACGCACAATCGTATCCACTTGCGGGTCGAAGGATTCGGGACGCCCAAGGGCGTGAACCGCGATGCTATACTCTTTTATCTCGTCAATCGCCCCTTCGAAGTACTTTTCGCAGACAAAAGTTAACAGCCGAACGTGGTTGTTTGCACGCCCGAATACTCCAGACGCAAGAATGCCATCTATCTCAGCCCGCTCGGCCTCAAGCTTGCTGACCTCCGGTTGCACGTAGTCATCCCCTTAAGAATGGTCCCGTCGACTTACCATCCGGTGGTTTGCGCAGAGTATAACGCATTTCTCACGGCAGAGCACCGCACCAAACACTTGAAATCTCATCGACTTAGGTTGGAAGGGGTCGAGCACAGTGATCCACCACGCCGAGACAGCAAATCGGTGGATTCTAACGGTGAATTCACGGTTAGCTAACTTCCCTCGCTAAGGAAATTACTGCTCTACTCCAAGCATCGAGAACTCAGATTCACCGCATTCATGGTGCAGCTTCCTGAACCGCCCTATCGGCGGCCGGTCAGAGAAGCGGAGGCGTTGGAGAGCAAGTGTGCCGCCCGAGGAGTGACCAAAATGATTCTGGCCCGGCAAAAGTGTCTTTCCGTGTCTTTCAGCAGGGGAATTATGAACCGTCTTCATTTTGCGGCCCTTAGTGGTCTTTTGATTCTCGTCGCGCTCTCAGGGGCAGGCGGATTTGCTTCGGCGCAAGACATTTTCGGGCGCATCTCGGGGACGGCAACGGATTCATCGGGCGCTACAGTGGCCAACGCGAAGGTTACCATCGTCAACGAAGCAACATTGATAAGCCGCGTTGTGATGGCCGATGGGAGTGGGTATTACGCAGCGGACGAATTGCCCGCCGGAACCTATAGCGTAACCGCCGAGCGAACTGGGTTCAAAACCACCACAAAAAAGGGCAACGTCCTGTCGGCTGGCGGCCGATTGACGGTGGATCTGAGTCTGCAAGTCGGCGTCGTAACAGAGACGGTAACGGTAACTGCAAACGGAGATACTGTAAACACGACCTCCGGGGAAATTTCGACGACCATCACGCAGCAACAAGTGCTGAATCTGGCGTTAAATCAGCGTCACTACGAGTCGCTCGTCGGTCTGGTTCCCGGCGCGGCCCTGCAAGGTTCGGGGACGAACCCCGCCGCCTTAACATCCAACTACAATAACAGCGTCGCGGACATCAACGGACAAAGGCTGGACGGGCAAAATTGGAGCGTGGACGGCGGGTTCAACCTAGACTCCGGTTCTAATAACAGCGTGTTCAACCAAGTCGGGATTG
>JBARBE010000340.1:0-162400 GCA_049792735.1 Candidatus Acidiferrum sp. | reverse complement strand
CGCGGCCCCCGAAATTCTGCAGAACGCCGGGCTTAGGCGGAGCGTGGAAAGGCTGATAAAAACAAAGAACGCGAGGCCTGCGGGGTTTGCCAAAGGCCGATAAATTGGAAGGATGGAGGCACTAGATAGAAACGCGACGGCAAAAGCGGGCAAGAGAGATTCGAGGACGATGTTGCTAAGCCAAATCCAATTCGCAACTTTTTGAACATTCTGGATCGCGCTATTTACGGCGCGCATCAGGAGGAATTCGTAGGCGACGAAAAAACTAAGAAGTCCGAGTGTTTGTAACCATGAAACGAGATTTTCATGGCCTGCGCTCAGAATAATAGTCCGAACAGTTCGTATTAGGAACGCCGCAATGACGGTTCCCAAGACGATCCGAATTCGGAGGTACTCGCTCTTCAAGAGAGCCTGCCGAAAGGCAATCGATTCGGTACGCGGGTCGCTCATGGTTACATGGTCAGCGCGGACGATAAGCGGATCTTTGGTTTATTTTGGCAGCTGATGGCCTCAATGCCGAACTCCAGGGAAACCAGAGAACTCGTAGGTGTGCACCAACTACAAGGTCAATCGGAAACGGAGACGGTCGGCTCTCGAGAGACGGTGCCGAACTCAGTATGGCCACATCCCTGACTTTATCCGCGTTACGTTTTACTACGTCACTGTAAGTTTTGCCAGATGAGTGCTTCGCCCCGGCCGTCCAAGATGCACCTACTGGGCGCCTGGAAACTGAGTATTCCAATAGGCGCCGGAAATGAAAATCTCACTGTCACGCAGTTCAATTCTAAGCGCCCTCGCCATTGCGATACTGTTGGCCGCACTGCCGGATGCGATCGCAAGGATAGTGCGGACTGGGAATCCATACTTATTATCTCGCCAATTCTTTGACGACATGCTGGCACGACTCTCGGGGGCGGGCCGTTTGCGTTTCATATTTCAACCCCTGGTTGCGATCTTCATAGGAGTGCGTGACGGCATAAAGGATTCACGTATTGGATGCCCTCCTTTTTTGTTGGCATTGGTGGCTCGCAGGGACCGCAGAGCCCATCTCCTCCGAAGCGCTCTTAGCTCGGTGCGGGACCTAATCGCGGTCGCGATTATTCTGGACGTTGTCTCTCAATTCCTCATTTTCGAGGATGTTCATCCCGGAGCCGCGTTGGTGCTTGGCCCGGTGTTGATCGCGGTGCCGTACTCGATTTCAAGGGCCCTGAGTAATCGGATTGAGCGCAAAAGGAATCGGCATGCGCCAGTCACTCGCGCGGCCTGACGCATGTTCCACAAGAATAGATCGTTCCGTGTGACGAGGGGAAAAACCACACTTGAATTGCCCACGCGATGGCTGGGAAAAGTCCGGTAGCTCTTGCAAGAGAGGAAGTCGATGAAAGAAGCGACGGACACCTTGCAAATGGTGCCGCCAGACCGTTGCCTCTCACCAATATCGCATCATGCAGGATCTGGGTGTTAGGACGAATGCCCGGTCCATTTCACGATTAACTACCGAATTATGGTCGGGTGCTCCATACCGTCACGAACTATCTCTGCGCAGATGTGTCTTCCCATTCCCTCGTTGGCGTCCGGTCCTGTGGTAGCGTCGGTCTATGGAATGGCTCGGGCGGGGCTCCGAGTGTGTTTCTCAATGCCTCGGATGTAAGCGGCAAATCTGCGCCGCATTCCTTGGACAAGACCCCGTAGCGCGATCTTGCCGCGATCAACTTCTGCACTTCTGTGGGAGGCAGCAGATGGGGTCCGCCAAGCGCTTCGGCAACAAGCAAAATCTTCGCGAATCGTTCGACAATTTCAAGTTGTTGATAGGCGGTGGCCAAGTCATGGCCACAGGTCACCACGCCGTGATTCTCGAGCAAGATCGCGTCATATGTCGTCGCCAGCGGCTCAAGACGCGCGCAAAGGTCCCAGCTGCCCGGCGTTCCGTAGGGCGCGAGCGGAACTTTACCAAGCCCGATGATCACCTCGGGGAGTATCGCCTCTTCGAGGGCACGCCCCGCAACCGCAAACCCCGTCGCTGTCGGGGGATGCGCATGACAAACGGCTCGCACATTGGGCCGCAGCCTATAGAAAAGGAGGTGCATCAGCATTTCGGTGGAAGGTCGCCCGGTGCCGCGGAGAACCTCGCCGCAAGCGTCGGTGACCAAGAGATCCTCAGGTACCATATGCCCTTTGCAGGCACCTGCGGGAGTCACAAGAATTTGGTTCCGATCAAGTCGCACCGAAATATTGCCTTCGCACGCAACGACGAGTCCGTGCGCGTACATCTCGTGCCCAGTTCTGCAGATTTGGCGCCTGAGCTCGTCTTCCGTCTCGACTTGTCCAAGTTCGCGAGCGACCTTGAGACATTCTGCCATCGAGCCTCTTCCTTCCTGCGCAAGTTAGCGTGACTGCAAGTTCTTGCCTAACCGGTTATCACATACAGCTTCCTTCGTCGCTTCTGCCTTACGTAAGACGGGGCAGGCTCAGCCACCTGCCCCGTCCGCTTGCACTCGCCCGCCAGGGAACTGAGAGTTCTCAGCCCCTCTAACTGGCGAATCGTGAAGCGATCCTCCGAATTGTCATCGCCGTCAACGACAAACCACAGAAGAGCGCTCCCAACAATCCGATTAGGGGCAACTCACTCGCTGTCTTTGGCAACTGCGTGGGCGCCGGCTCTGCTGCAGCAACGGCCGGGGCCGGAGAGGCCGCTGGCGCCATGACAACAAGAATCGGAACATCTGCTGCTGGTGCCGGCGGAGTAGGTGGCGCGATTCCCGTTCGCTTCACCTGCTCTGCAACTACAGTTTCGGGCTCCTCAATCACCTGCTGAGCATTCACCTTCATGCCCTTCCGGAGACCAAAGGCGTCCATTTCTACCCCATCCACAGTGAACTTTTGATTCTTCGGGATCTTAAACGACTGGTTCTTGCCGTTTTCCATGGTCAGGATTACGGAGTTGGGGGGAGAAACGTGCCACACGGTACCAGTGACCGTTTTGATCGTGGTGATCGTCCTCGGGGTGCTCGTGATAATGGTTTGCTTTTCTACCTTCATGCCTGGTTGCAGCTGATGGACATTGAGCTGCTTTCCGTCCACGGTTATGGTTGTGCTCTCCGGAATATTGTCGAAATGCCGCAAAGTTCCGTCCTCCATTTTGACGACCACGCTGTTGCCGGAGACGTAAACTATTTCGCCCCGTTCGACCTTTATATTTTTTGTTGCTTGACCTTCCGTCACCGTTTTTTGCGTCTGCACTTGTGCGGTTGCCGAGAGTGAGAGAGCGATATAAAGAGCGCCTCCTCCCATCAAGCCGCGCAAGATCGTTCTTGAGAGCCTAGTTGAGATCATTTTTTCTTCTCCTTATTTTTGGTGTCGTTACCTGTGGAAAAACTGCCCATGCTGGCCACAAGATTACGTTCGTGTACACTCCCGAGGACTGCCGTCACGATGTATCGCTTAGGGGCGTGGCCAACAAAATAAAAAGGAAAGCATGTCACCAGCGTTAGAGTCGGCACTGCTGTCTGGTTCAAAACCGAAACATCGTCAGGCGTGACGATTCGAATTTGGGTCACCGTGTATCGATCTGAGTGTTGTGGCCGAATGAGCTCAAGCACGTCCCCTGGGGCTACATTCTGCAAACCGCGGAAAAAACCATCGCGGTGTCCTGCGATCCCCAGGTTGCCCGGCGCGCCGACCTTGGCGGTCCCTAAAATCCTTCCCACGCCGCGATTCAGCGTTAAGTCATCCGTATCGTTAAAGACCGGAACCTTAAGGTTGATCTTCGGAATGCGAAGAATTGCCAAGGGAGCGTCGGCCTTCCTGGCGAGGCTGTCCTCATAGGCGGAGATCCTTTTGGCAGACCATAAGCGAAAATCAACCGGCGCACCCAAGAAGGGATCCAGCGGCGTAGAGGCCCTGTCAGAGGGGGCAGGTGGGTTTTCGGCTTCAAATTCCTTGATAGCTTCTCTGGAACCGATGGTCCTGTGAAGTTGGGCGACGATCCACACCGTCAATAGCGTCAAGCCCACGACTAGAACCACCTTTTCGATTTTTCGAGTCCTCACGGTGTCGCCTGCGATTCCCTAACAAATTGCGAACTGTTCGCCCACTACTCTAAAACTCTCGCCAAGCAGCAACAAACGGCAACCATAGCCGATTCACCCATTGCGTCATTCCAACTAGGATAGAGCCCGCATTAAATGGAGCTAGGAAGCAATCAATCGTTGCCAATAAGAGCGTTCCTAACAAGATGATAGCTTTGGCCATAAATCCCGTATGCTTCATCTCGGATTCCTAGTCGTGAGTCGAGCGTCAGGGTGCAACGACTAAACTGCGCCACGCCCCGTTTACGGTTCGCAGCATAGGTAGCGCTTTGCCTATCGCAAACTGTCAAAAGTTACAGGTTGAAGGCCGAAGGTTTTCGACCGCCCATCTGGTAGTTTTGCCAGTGTATCGAGTCGGAGACGCCAGCTATACAAGAAACGAAAAATGAGTAAAGAGGTAGCGATATGCAAATATTTGTTCAAAGTCTGCGGAGCCAGCTGACAGCAGTAATCTGCTCAATGCTGCTTCTCCCGGGAGCGCCGCCACCATCCGTGCGAGAATCGGTCGCTCAGCAGTCTGATGTGCCCGATGCGCCGGCGGCAAAGATCCCAAATGATCAACTAGATTCTCTAGTTGCGCCCATCGCTCTCTACCCGGATCCGCTATTGGCCCAGGTCCTCGCTGCATCCACGTATCCACTCGAAATCATCCAGCTCCAGCAATGGATTGCGCAGCACAAAGACCTGAAAGACAAGGCGCTTGCAGATGCGGTAATGAAGCAACCGTGGGACGCGAGCATTCAGTCGATGGCCGCGCTCCCTGATGTTGTCAAGCGGCTTGCCGATGACATTCAGTGGACGACAGACCTTGGAAATGCCGTACTGGCCCAACAATCCGACGTCATGGACGCTGTGCAGCGCATGCGCGCGAAAGCACAGGAGAAGGGAAACCTGAAGTCCAATGAGGAAATGAAAGTCGAAACAAAGGTAATCGAAAACAAGAGCGTGGTCGTGATCGAGCAGTCTAAGCCGAATGTAGTCTACGTTCCCAGCTACGACCCCGTGGTTGTTTACGGTCCTCCTCCGTATCCCTACCCACCAATTTATTACCCACCTCCAGGCTACTATGCCGCAGGAATGGCGATTTCGTTTGGCGTCGGGATTGCCATTGGAGCGGCCTGGGGCGGAGGCGGCTGGTGCTGCAACAGTGGTTGGGGAGGGAACAACAATATTAACATAAACAATAATAATACATTTGTGAACAACTCAAATAGACAGAACATCAACAACTCAGGCAATCGGACGGGAAATCGCACCGGGGGCAGTAACAACTGGCAGCACAACGCCCAGCACCGCGGCGGCACACCGTATGCCAACAAAGCAACGGCCAACAAGTACGGCGGTACCGCTCGTGGCGATTCCGCGTCGAGCCGGCAGGCAAACGCTCGGCAGAATCAAAGTCAGCGCGGTGGGGGGCAACAGGCTGGATCCATGGACCGCGGCGGCAGGCAGCAAACCGGCGACAGCAACCGCGCAGCAGGAAGTGCGGGCGGGGCAAACCGAACAGGTGGCGGAGCAGATCGTGTGGGCAATCGAAGCGTTTCGCCAAGCGCCGGCGGTGGCTCCAAGGGCGGAGGGGGCGCACTTAGCGGTGCTTCGAGTGGAAAGAGCGGCAGCGCCGCCCGAGCGAGCAGTTCGCGTGGTGCCTCGAGCATGGGTGGCTCGCGGGGTGGCTCACGCGGCGGGGGCGGGGGACGGCGGAGGTAATCAATCGTGATTAAGGAAAACCACATGAAGTCGAGAGCGGCGAACCTTGAAGCAATCGTTCCGGGATTTCTCTTGCTGGTTGCGCTCTTCTGCACTGCGGCGAAATTCTCAAAGGCGGCGCAGCAATCCGGACAGAACGCATCCATGTCATCTCAAGCGGCGCAGAAAGCGTTCGCGACACCGAAGGAAGCCTCAGAAGCTTTGATCCAGGCGACAGCGGCTTATAATGTCCCTGCTCTTACGGAGATTCTTGGTGCGGATGGCGAGAAACTCATCTCATCTGAAGATCCAGTCCAGGACAAGAACATTGCCGCCGCATTTGCAGCAAAGGCGCAGGAAAAAAATCAAATCACCATCGATCCGAAGAATCCCAACCGCGCCATCCTGTCCGTTGGTGATGAAGACTGGCCACTTCCGATCCCCCTCGTCAAAAAGGGGGGGAAGTGGTCTTTCGACACCAAAGCAGGTCGCCAGGAAGTCCTTTTCCGACGCATTGGCGCGAATGAACTGGATGCCATCGAGATTTGCCGCGGCTACGTCGAGGCGCAAAACACATATGCCTTGGAGAAACACGACGACGCTGAGGTAAACCAGTATGCGCAGCGAATCGTCAGTACGCCTGGAAAACACGATGGTCTTGCATGGCGGAACTCCGATGGAACTTGGGGAGGCCCCGTTGGAGAGGGTATCGCCGAAGCATTGGAGCAAGGTTATTCCAATCGAAGCCAGCCATTTCACGGCTACTACTTCAAAATTCTGAAGGGACAGGGTCCGGCAGCACCCTTAGGCAAGATGGATTTTATGTTTGAAGGAGCGATGATAGGGGGCTTTGCGCTCGCGGCCGCGCCTGCAGACTACCGCGTTACGGGAGTCAAGACCTTTATCGTCAGCTACGAAGGGATTGTTTACCAAAAGGATTTGGGTCCAAACACCCTCGAAGTGTTTAAGAGCATGGAACTCTACAATCCGGACAAAACTTGGAAGCGAACGGATGACAACTGGTGATCCCCAGGGTGCCCGCCTTTCCACTAGTAGACAGGCGTGAGAGCATCCGCCGCGGGCCGAACCAAACGTCAAATGAAGCGAACCGAGTGCGTCACAATTTGTCGAGTTCGAATTTGAATTCGGGAAATGTCTTAAAAGGAGAAGGCTCTCATGAAGAAAATGGTTGTATTGGCACTTAGTTTGTTCGTTCTTGGAGCGACCACTGCGGTAGCCCAGGACGTGCGCTATGACTTCGATAAAGACAAGGATTTTTCTAAATATAAGACTTATAAATGGGTACCCATCAAAGGAGCCGATCAGCCAGACGAATTGACGGCGAAGCAAGTAACCGCTGCTATCGACACAGAACTCTCCGCAAAAGGGTTCACGAAAACGGATTCGGACACAGCAGACCTCTACATAGGCTTCCAGACTGCCATAGGCTCAGAGAAGCAGTTTACGTCATATAGCACTGATTGGGGTTACGGTGGAGGGTGGGGACGCGGATGGTACGGCGGTGGAATGGGATCGTCCACGACCTATGGCTCGACTTCCACGGTTTATGTCGGCCAGCTAGATGTGAGCGTCTACGATGCCGCGCAAAAACAGCTCGTTTGGCGAGGTGTTGCGACGAAGACCTTGGATCCGAAGGCCAAGCCTGAAAAAAAGCAGAAGAACATCACCAAGGCGGTTCAAAAGCTTCTGAAGAATTTTCCGCCACAAGCGAAGAAGTAACGAGCGAATCGGGTTCGTAGGGTTCATGGTCCCTTTACAGTTTAAAAGGTAATTTCTTGATTTGTCTCTGCGCGGACAATGCTTGTCCGAGCCCATGATAATTGTTGTTCCGGACTTACACTTTCATACTGCTAACCCTTACGGGCTCGCCAAAACAACGGCATTTGAGCTGCCCCCAGCGGTTCGCCCTTCTTGATAGAAATTCTAAGTGGTTCGAGCAAATGCCTGTTCCTGGTGAGGTCAAGACTGGCAGATGGAGAGACTGGCGCGCTGCGGCCGATCTTTCGCCGCTGCAAGCCGTTAGCTCTTTCTCGAATCCATTTCACGTTGTGCTTACGAACATCGAAACTTGAGGAATCGAAGAACCTGGGTCAATCACAAACGAAAGGGATTCGAACGGTAGGCTTGCCAACTTTCAATCGAACTTTAGGACTCATTCTAGCAGGTGCAATGAGGCCTACCCCATTGGACTCCACGCCCACTCTCTCATGGGCCGGAATGGATCTCTAGCTTAATCGGCGTAGCCTTCGAGGAGATCCGTCAGAAGGGCAAAGGCTGCCAGGCGGTGGGGCGGCGCCCGGCCTCTTCAATGGCCAGCACATTCGTTTTCGGGATTTCCACATCAGAACCGACTTCGGGTCTCATCAACAGGCTCTCGCTGCGATCCTTTAACAAGGTGCCTCGCAAGCTCAATTTGACCCGTCCCAGGGCCACTTGTACTAGAACCACCTGTCCAACCCAAGGCTCAAATACATTTTTCATTTCTCCCCCGCAGGTGCTCATTTCTAAGGATGAGAAGCATCTGTCACAGCAAAGGGGATGGACACTGTTAAGAATGACAGTCTGTGGGGATCCGACTCCCCAAATAGTCTTGGGGAATGCTGTGGAATCAGATGAGGTGAAGCAAGAACTGTAAAATTCTATCCATCTAAACGCGAGACAACGGTTGGTGCTTGGCCAGCAGAAAAGTGAATGGCGGTTCTTCTCTGAGAAGTCCGTGATGACTACTCAGGGCCCTCAGTCAGTCTTTATTTTTCTTACGTCTGCAGCTTGTGGCCCCTTCGGACCTGCCACGATCTCAAATTCTACACACTCTTCCTCGGCTAGGCTCCGATATCCCTCTCCAAGAATTGCCGTGTAATGAACAAAAACGTCCGGACCAGCTTCTCGCCCGATGAAACCATATCCCTTTGCATTATTGAACCACTTCACCTTGCCAATCACTTTCTTCTCCTTGTTGATGATAAGCAGAATCCGCCAGAGTCCGACAGCATCGAAAATGCAGTGAGCGCTTTCGAAGTAGGGCCGCACGCGCTAGACGGCTAGAGACTTATCCCTTTGCGAACAAATCTACGATTGAATGCTAGTATCGTGACCTGGAGAAGTCGTTGCCCTGGAGCAAGGACGGTCAGAAATACTCAGTAGATATTCGCGTCTTTCGCGTGATGCTGCGATCGGACGACGTTTCCGCTTAAAGAGAGAATCGGCACAGACCAATATGACGCGGAACCTCGCAACGAACCTATGTTTCCAGATCTCGGAACAAGGCACTCAAATAGAAAAGACGAAAGGCCTGTTGAAGATTCATTCGCAGCCCGGGGACACAAAGCGACGACCCTTTGTTGCGAGCTTGATCGCTGGAATCAAATCACTAGCCAAACGATGTTTCAGCACGTAGCAACAAGCGCCCGTCTCCATCGCGGCACGAAACGTCTCAGGATCTCGGTGCGCAGTGAGAAAAAGAATCCTTATGGATAGGTTAACCTCCAGCACTCGTTTGGCTGCGTGGATTCCATTGAGGATGGGCATGGAAATGTCGAGTACTAGAATATCCGGCAGCAGTTGGGCTGCGATGTCCACAGCGGATTGCCCGTCAGCCGCCGTGCCAATCACTTCGCAACCGTTGGCCGCTAGGAACCCGCGCACATACTCGAGTACTTGCGTGTTGTCGTCAGCTAACAATACCCGAAGTTTGGACAAGCGCGCACACCGCCCTTATAAGCACTTCTAACACGCGTCGTGCAGAAAAGTTCTTGCTACGAAGGGGGGTGACTGGCCGCACCGAATGTCTACCCCAAGGGTGGGCACAACTCAATGGCTCGGAGATAAGCCTGCGGACAATTCGAGTAAATGTCAATTCGTATCTAATTCAGCAAGGATTGGGCAAAGAGCGCTGTTCACGTTGTTAATTGTGTTGGAGGTAGATGCTTGACCAGCAAGACCTCGTTGCCTTTCTCACTAAATACGAGCTCGTCGACGAGGTGCCTTGCCATCAAGAGACCGTAGCCGCCCGGGCGCAGTCCTTGTGCTTCGCGGAAAAGAGCGTGACGAATCGGATCATACGCAGGATTGTTGATGGCTGCGTGGTGTATTTCTGCCAGCGAGAAACCCTGGCCTGGATCCTTGATCCTGCACAAGACCAGTTTTCTGGTACGCACATAAGCAACTTCGACATATTGGCTGGGATCGAAGTTACCTCCGTGCTCGATGGCATTGAGCAGCATCTCGCGGAAGGCAATTGCGACGTCCTCTTTTTCGGAGTCCGGAAGATCCGACAGCTCGTCGACGAATTGGACTAGTCGGCCTGCTGTTTTCTGATCGCAGCGGGCGATGACACTGATCCACTCCGGTGTGGCAGAGACAAGCTCGATGCCATCATCCCAAGCGAATCCCGACGAGGCGATGCGCACCATCTCGGCGAGTGAGGCAGCGGAAAAAGGCTTAGAGAAGTAGCTGAATGCACCTTCTCGCATGGCCGTGACGACGTCGGCGGGAGTCCTTTGATCCGTCAGAATGATAAAGCGGACATCTGGGCGGGTACGGCGGATTTTGCGAAGTAAATCGACATCTTCTCTGCCAGTGGACTTTGCTCCGGTGATTATTAGATCAAAGTGCGCTTTCTCTGTAAGTTCCAAGATAGCTTGGTTGTCCGCGGCATGGACAATGTCCCATTCGTCGGACCTGAGAACATTGTTGAGCACCTCGGTCACGTCAGGGTCTGCATCGACCACGATCACACGTTTTACGGGAGCCGCTGAAGGCTGTATCGGTAAGGCAGACTTCATATTTTGACCATGAGTGCTCTTATTCTGAAAAATTAAACACCCGTCCGAAAAGAAATAGAGATGACCAAGTGACGTGTGAACTGTCAAAAATGACAGTAGCTCCAGATCTTTTTTGAGAGCCACTCAGTTTGCCTGCTATGCAAAAGTGAATGTTATGCCCGTGTCCCCTTTAAAACGATCCCCGCGAGCACTCTGAAAACAGCGACCCGATTATTGAGAGCGGCATTTATTGCCTTTCGGTTCGTTCTTATCCTTCCAGTCTTTCAGTCTGTTAGTTTTGACAGTTCATCGTCAGGAACCTCCAGCCTAATGTAGCTAACGAGCGATCGAATCACAATTTTGTATGTGAAATCTGTAGATTTTGCCGTGTGTTTGGGACGCTCCGACGAGAGCTTGGCCACAGTAGCTTCGGAATATGAATTGACCTTGAGTTAGGAACGACAGGCGACAACGAAGCTCGAAGTGAACTGTCGATGATGCCTTACGGTCGCAAAGGCAGTTGAGTACAAAACGACTTTGCATTGACTGCAAAACGAGTGAAGGGGAACGATCATGAGTGTTACAACAAAAGCGTCGGATGTTCGAGTGGATCAGTTCTTCACTGGTGCAGAAGCACGGTTTGATCGCTGGCGTTCATTGCTCCAAGCGGCGCGCACCTGGGAAGGAGCCGCAAACCAACAGCGTCCCGAGAAAGAGAAATACCAATCGGCAATATCCGCTTCGCTTGGGGAACTGCGTCAGTGGGAAGACTTTTTTGCTTATCCTGGCCATGCGCTCCTTACGACTCTCGAAGAGCGTATCGCCTCTGGTGATGCCGCAGGAACGGCTCGTCTGGTCCAGTCCCTGAGCACTTCACTCCTTACACACTCCTACCGTACCAATATGGCCGACTGGGAAGGCGAAGAACAATCCTCGATTGGTTTCTCAGAAAGGGTGCCAGGATCCGGCGAAGAAACTGCACCACACCGTCCTTATTTCGAGGTGCTGGTAGTTAGTCCCGCCCGTCCGGCGGCATGGTCGGAGCTGGCACAAGAACTACGCAAGTTGCGCAGACCGCAGGACAAGTTCATTTACGAACCGGTATTTGTCGGCAGTTTTGAGGATGCCGTTCTCGGAACGATCCTGAACGGCAGCCTCGAAGCCGTAATGATTTACGAGGGTATTCCCTTTGCCTCGTCGCACCACAGTCCAGTCTTGCGCGAGTTTCTGACCTCACATCTCGCTGACGGCGGTATTGACTCGAATTCAGGGCAGTACGGCCTAACACTGGCACAGGGTTTGAAGCAGCTGCGTCCAGAGCTGGACATCTATTTCCTGAGTGATCGTGAAGTGGAGAAAGTGGCCGGCGACACGAGCGCTTCCTGCGTCCGCCGCATTTTCTATCAAGTTGAAGAGCCTCTCGAACTGCATCTTAGCATCCTCGACGGCATCGCCGACCGGTATGACACTCCTTACTTCGACAACTTGCAAAAATACGCGCAACGACCCATCGGCACATTTCATGCGTTGCCGATTGCCAGAGGAAAATCCATCTTCAAGTCGAATTGGATTCGCGACATGGGTAAGTTTTATGGATTAAACCTCTTCCTTGCCGAGTCCTCGGCAACAACCGGTGGCCTCGATAGCCTCCTGGAACCCACGGGAAACATCAAGGTCGCTCAAGAAAAGGCAGCCCGGGCGTTTGGCGCCGACCACGTCTTCTTCGTGACCAACGGCACATCGACTTCGAACAAAATGGTCGAACAGGCGTTGCTGGCACCAGGTGACATCATGCTGGTCGATCGCAACTGCCACAAATCGCACCACTACGGCGCGGTGATTGCCGGTGCCTTTCCCTTATATGTAGAGGCTTATCCACTCACCCAATACTCCATGTATGGAGCGGTGCCTCTGCGCACGATCAAGAAGGCTCTGCTCGATTTGAAAGCCGAAGGGAAGCTCGATCGAGCGCGGCTCTTGGTGCTCACGAATTGCACGTTTGACGGGCACATATATAACGTCGAGCGGGTCATGGAGGAGTGCCTCGCCATCAAGCCCGACCTGATTTTCCTCTGGGACGAAGCGTGGTTCGGTTTTGCCAGATGGAGTCCGTTTTACCGTAGGCGGACCGCAATGGGAGCGGCAGCCATCCTTGAGGGCAAGTTCAAGGACCCTGCTTATCGTGCGGCCTATATGGAACAGGAAAAAAAGCTGGGTACCGATCTCGATCCCAAAGACAAAACGCTTCTTGAAACTCGCCTATTGGCAAATCCGGACAAGGTGCGTTTGCGCGTCTACCAAACAAATTCAACACACAAATCGATGTCTTGCCTGCGACAAGGGTCCATGGTTCTTGTGAAGGACCCGGATTATCACCAGGTCGAAGAACAGTTCCATGAAGCTATCTTTACCCACGCGTCCACTTCACCCAACCTCCAGATCATCGCCTCGTTGGATGTTGCAAGGCGGCAGATGGAGTTGGAAGGCTACGAACTGGTGAACCGCGCCATTCAGTTGGCCTTGGATGTCCGTCGCGAAGTGAACTCTCATCCGCTAATCTCGAAGTACTTCCGAGTGCTCGGAGCAGACGAAATGATTCCGAGTGAGTTCCGGAATTCGGGATTTGTCGACTACCTCGCGCCAGGAACCAACTGGGCGACGGGAGTGAAGGCACTGCGGGACGACGAATTCGCGCTTGATGTGACACGGCTCACTCTGGTTTGCGGCTCGGCGGGGTTCGACGGCACGCAGTTCAAAAATATGCTCGCCGCCGACTACGACATTCAACTCAACAAGACGTCCCGGAACAGCGTGTTGCTGCAAACCAATATCAACAATACGCGCAGCGACATCGCTCAGCTGATTAAAGTGCTGGTTGAGATTTCACAGGAGATTGAAAAGAAGCTTGCGGAAGGCGGCAGTGCGGCGCAACAGGTCTTTGCGTCGCGCGTGAATACATTGATGACGGATGTGCCCAACCTTCCGAACTTCAGCTGCTTTTTCAAAACCTTCCGCGAAGATCCGTCCAGCAAAACGAGTGAAGGTGACATGCGTGCTGCGTTTTTTGCTGCCTATCGTGAGCAGCAGTGCGAGCACTTGAAGTTATTCAGCCCGGAGATCGACAAGCGCCTGAAGGAAGGGCCCGAGCTGGTTTCGGCAAACTTCGTGATCCCGTACCCTCCGGGATTTCCGATTATGGTTCCCGGCCAAGTCATCAACGCGGAAACGATTGAGTTCATGCGCAAGCTGGACGTTAAGGAGATCCATGGTTACGCCGCCTCCCTCGGACTAAAGCTGCTGAATCCAGCGTTTCTGCAGTCAGCTAAGACGCCAAGCGAGGGGAGTGTTCACGCGTCAAAGAATATCAAACAGAAGTCAGCGGCGGGCTAGCGTGAAGCACTTGGCAGGGAATCGGCTTTTCGCGAGCGTACAGATCCTCGGGCGGAGTGCGGTTAGCCGTCGGCAGTTCATCACGACCGGGTCCTCAAAGTAGGACCAGGGCGAAACAAGGAGCAAGGCGATGTTCATTTTCGAGTGGTTTGCTGCGACCCTCCGGCAGTACCCGGAGATCGCCATCTTCCTAACGCTTGCCCTCGGGTACTACTTCGGGAAGTTCACCTTCAAAGGAATCGGTCTGGGGTCGGTCACTGCTACTCTGCTGGCAGGGGTGCTAATCGGGCAGATTGGGATTACGATCTCGGCACCGCTGAAGGCCACTGTTTTCCTTATGTTTCTCTTTGCCGTTGGGTACGGCGTTGGGCCGCAGTTCGTCCGCGGTGTCGCCAAGGACGGCTTGCCGCAAGCAATCTTTGCGGTCGTCCAATGTTTGTTCTGTCTGTTGGTGCCCTTCGCGATCGCTAAGATCGCCGGCTATGACCTCGGCTATGCGGCGGGTCTCTACTCGGGGTCGCAGACCATTTCCGCCGCGCTCGGTCTCTCGACCGACGCTATCAACCGGTTAGGCCTCGCCGCCGACCAGGCCAAAAGACTACTCGATTCGATGCCGATTGCCTACGCCGTGACCTACATGTTTGGCACTATGGGCTCGGCGATCGTTATTGCCCTGCTCGGCCCAGCGCTGCTTCGCATCAACCTGGCCGATGCCTGCAAAGACTATGAGGAGAAGCAAGGCGGCACGAAGGAGCTTGGGGGGCCGGGCACGGCTTGGCGTCGCTGGGAAGTGCGTGCCTTCCGTGTACAACCCAGCGCCAGAGTCATCGGTCTCCGCGCCATCGAGGCCGAAGCGCTGCTCCCGCAAGCACGCATCTTTGTCCAGCGCATCCGTCGTAACGGTGTCATTGAGGAGGCGACTGAGGACACAGTATTGCGCGAGGGCGACGTGGTGGCGGTTGCAGGTGGCCGCGAGGCGCTCGTGAGTATCATTGGCGAACGCGCAAAGATGGTAGCGGCGGTTGGTTCTCGCGAGGCGCCCGCGGATGTAGCTAGCGGAGTCGCGATAGAGGTCGACGATCCAGAACTGCTTAGCTTTCCCGTGGAGGGCGTCGACGTTTACGTAACCAGTAAGGAGGTGGACGGTAAGACTCTCGCTGAACTCGCCACCTTACCCAGCGCCCGTGGGATCTTCCTGCGGAAGATCACGCGGGGTGCGGTTGCCACCTCGATCCCAATTCTGGCAAATACCAAAATTTTCCGCGGCGACATCGTTACCCTGGTTGGCCGTACACAGGACACCAACGCTGCCGTCAAGATGCTAGGCGTCCCGGATCGCCCCACCGATGTTGCTGACGTCGCGTTCATCGGCGCCGGAATCACGGTGGGCGCGCTGATCGGCGCTCTGGTCTGGAAGGTAGCAGGTGTTCCGCTGACACTCTCAACTGCGGGCGGCGCACTGATCTCAGGACTCATCTGCGGATGGTTGCGTTCAGTTCATCCAAAGTTTGGCCGCATCCCGACATCGACGGTCTGGTTCATGAATTCTGTCGGTCTCAACATATTCATCGCCGTGGTCGGCATCTCGGCCGGCCCCGGCTTCATCAATGGCTTGCGAACGCAAGGCATAGGGCTCTTCCTGTGGGGAGCCTTGGCCACGACAGTGCCCCTTATCTTTGGCATGTTCATCGCCAAGTACATTTTCCGTTTCCATGACGCGCTTGTGCTTGGCGTGGTATCTGGGGCGCGCACGACGACAGCTTCGCTCGGCTTAGTCTGCGATATGGGCAAGAGCCAAGTCCCCGCGCTCGGTTACACGGTCACTTACGCTGTTGGCAATACGCTTCTCACGATCTGGGGCATGGTGTTGATCATGCTCCTGTCGTGACGTCTTCTGAAAGGTGAAAAATCATGGACTTAGTCAAGCTCCGTAAATTCGAGACGTTGGGCCCGTTCGAGATTAAAGACGAGCTGATCACGCTCGCCAAGAAGACCTCGCGAACGACGCAGTCGGCATTCCTCAACGCTGGACGTGGCAATCCCAACTGGATCGCCACCACCCCGCGCGAAGGCTTCTTCCTACTCGGTCAGTTCGCAGTCACCGAGAGCAAGCGGGTGATGGAACACCCCGCCGGTGTCGGTGGAATGCCCCAGCCTCAGGGAATCGCGGGTCGTTTCGAAGCGTGGCTTGCAAAGCATTCCGACATGCCCGGTGCGTCTTTCCTCACGGCGATGGTCCCGTTTGCGATAAAGACGTTCGGTTTCGAGCCGGACGCCTTCGTCCACGAGCTCGTGGATTCGATCATCGGTGACAATTACCCGGTCCCCGACCGTATGCTGGTCCACAACGAGCGCATCGTGCACGAGTACCTCATGTGGGCGATGTGCGGGAATCCGCGGCCGACGGGAAAGTTCGACCTCTACGCGGTCGAGGGCGGCACGGCTGCGATGTGTTACATCTTCAAATCCCTGAAGGCTAATCGGCTCCTGCATCCGGGGGATACGATTGCGCTGGGTACGCCGATCTTCACGCCCTACCTCGAGCTACCTCATCTTGAAGATTACGGGCTAAACTTCGTCACCATTCAGGCCCCGCAAGAGAACCGCTTTCAGTTCACGGACGCGGAGCTCAAAAAGCTGGAGGATCCCAAGGTCAAGGCGTTCTTCCTCGTCAATCCCGGCAATCCGACGGGTGTCGCAATCAGCAAAGAAGTGATCAGCAAGATCGCAAATCTGGTGAAGACAAAACGTCCCGACCTCATGCTCCTGACCGATGACGTTTATGGAACGTTCGTCCACGATTTCCGATCCTTGCTCGGTGAACTGCCTCAGAACACCATCGGCGTCTACTCCTACTCCAAGTATGTTGGCTGCACGGGGTGGCGGCTCGGTGTCATCTCGGTTCACGAAGACAACATTTTCGACAAAATGATCGCGAAGCTTCCGGATGCCGATCTGAAGGCGCTCGACAAACGGTATGGCACCCTGGTTCTCGATCCGCGCAAGATCAAGTTCATCGACCGCATCGTGGCCGATAGCCGGGATGTGGCCCTCAATCACACGGCCGGCCTCGCGCTGCCTCAGCAGGTCATGATGAGCCTGTTTTCCCTAGCCGAAATGATGGACGGCGCCAAGCTTTATCAGAAGGCATGCATGGAGATTGTGCACCGGCGCGCCAAGGCCATGATCGAGGCCCTCGGCATCGACGTTTCCCCGAACCCGCTGTACAACGCCTACTACGGCTTGATCGACTTCGAGTTCTTTGCTCGCAAGAACATCGGACAGGACGCCGTCGATTACCTCAAGAAGAACGTTCACCCGCTCGACCTTGCCTTCCGCCTGGCCGAGGATCACGGGATAGTATTGCTGAACGGCGGCGGCTTCGAGGCGCCGGACTGGTCGCTACGCGTATCCTTGGCCAATCTGCCAGACGAGGCGTACGAGGAAATCGGACGCGGCGTTCGATCGATCGCGCGCGGCTACCGGGATGCCTTCGAGGCTTCAAAGCAAGCAGAAAAATCCAAGAAAGTGGCTGCGCAATAGGGCTTTTCTAAAGTCCGGGCGGCGGGGCTGGTGTCTGCGGAGTGACTAAAAGCTACCGGTTATAACCTGGCTTTTTCCGTCTTCGCTGGCCGCCGCCGACTTGTCCACCGGCGTGAGTTGCGCCTCGTGACTTGTAGTGCTCGGTCCTATAGAAAGGCCGCCGGAAAAGGGAACAGCATATGGAATGGCTGGAGAAGCTTTTTACAAAGTATCCCGAAATGGCGGTTTACCTGGCCGTAGGCATAGGGTACTTGATCGGGCGCTTTAAGTTTCGTGGCGTCGGACTAGGGGTGGTAACAGGATCCTTGTTAGGAGGAATCCTAATTGGAAATTTCTTTCACGTGCCCGTCTCCGACCAAGCGAAAGCTATCCTGTTTCTCCTGTTCCTCTTCGGAATCGGATACTCCGTAGGACCGAGCTTTTTTCAGAATCTCAAAGGAGATGGTTGGCGCTGGGCCTTACTCGGTGTTTTTGTGCCAGTTGTTGGTCTCGCTACCGGCTATACGGTCGCTCGTTTCATGAAGCTTGACCCCGGGTATGCTGCTGGATTGCTTTCGGGATCGTTGACCGAATCGCCCATAATCGGGACGGCCAGTGAGGCGATACGAGGTTTATCCATACCCGAAGATCAGAAGCTGCAGTGGATCGGGCATATCGCCGTAGCAGATGCGATTTGTTATATCTTCGGCACTTTGGGCGTGATCTTGTGCTGCGCCAGTATCGGCCCCAAGCTGCTTGGGATTGACCTAAAAACTGAATCGAAAAAGTTGGAAGCGAGCATGGGAATACTACCTGCGAAGCAGGGAGTTCATTCCGCGTGGCAGCCCATCGGTTTTCGAGCTTATACAATTCCTCCAGGAGGCCCGGCCGTTGGCCGGACTGTGGCTGAAGCTGAAAAGACAATCGAAGGCGTTCGTCTCTTTATAGAACGAATTCGACGAGGGCAGAAGATCTTCACGCCTGAAGAGAGCACAGTGCTTGAAGCGGGAGACACAGTCGCTGTGCTCGGACGCACGCAGGCTCTAATCGCGTTGCTTGGACCGAAAAACTGTGAGGTCGTTGATTCGGAACTGTTGGATATTCCAGTTGCGTCCTTTGACCTGTATGCGTCGGGAAAAGCCGTCGTGGGCAGGTCGTTGCAGCAGATCGTGGACGACGTTCGTGAAGCGCGTGGCGTTCTTCTGAAAGGCATTACACGAGGCGATCAGGCGATTCCGATTGGAAGGAACATTGTCGTGGCGCGAGGAGATACGATCCATATAACTGGTTCAGAAACTGCGGTAAAAAGACTGGCGCCTGTTGTCGGAAGGTTGATACAGCCAAATGACGACACCGATTTTGCCGTGCTCGGAACGGCGGTGTTTATTGGTGTACTTGTTGGTGCGGCAATCGTCATACCCATAGGAAATCTGCGAATCCCCCTTGGCACTAGTGTTGGCACTTTGCTTGCCGGCGTGGTCGTTGGATGGTTGCGTTCGGTGCGGCCTTGGTTCGGAAGAATACCCGATGCAGCGATAAGTTTTATGAAATCGATTGGCTTGGCTGCATTCGTGGCTATGGTGGGCCTCAAGGCTGGCCCTGTTTTTATATCTGCGTTGAAGGAGTACGGGTTCGTCCTCCTTTTCGGTGGAATGGTAGTCACGCTTACTCCTCTAATTGCGGGCCTATTGTTTGGACGATACATTCTTCGAGTCAACCCAGTGCTGTTGCTTGGAGGAATAGCCGGCGCTCAGACGATGATTGCCGGCGTCGCTGCCGTGCAAGAGAAATCAGACAGCCCAATCGCTACTCTGGGCTATTCCTACACGGCGGCATTCGGTCACATCTTTCTCACGACCTGGGGAACCATCATCGTCTCGCTGATGACTTAGGGCAGGTTGCTGGTATGGCGATTCTTTGAAACAACAGATTTCTTTAACGAAGCAGACGGAAAGATATTCCGTGGCTGAGAAAATCCGACTGAAACGATTCCTTCCAGCACTTACATCTTTGCTCCTCTTGTGCGGCTTTGCTCTGGCCTTTGTAGACGCTGCGCAGCAAAATCGGACGTTCACCGTGGCAGGGCATTCTGGAGAGATTCCCGTTGCTGAGATAGGCGGACGTTATTATGTTGAGATCGAAGCATTGGCCAGGCTCTCGAATGGGTCGCTGAGTTTTGCCGCCAATCAAATCATATTGACGTTGCCTTCTTCCAACGCAGGTATACCGAGCACGTCCGCAGCGGGATTTACAAAGGAGTTTCTCAGAGCGGGAATCGAACAGATGTCCGATATCAGGGAGTGGCGCAGCACTTTGGTGAGCGCAGTCCAGCGCGGATTTCCCATAACAAGCGATTGGATGAAGAGTTTCAGCGACCGGGCGCAACACAACCTCAGATTGGCTTCGCTGGCCGCATCATCAGAATCGGATAGAAGTGCGTTCCAGTTGCTGACAAACGAATTCAACAGCATGAAGCAATTGAGCGACCGATTTGTGAAGGCAAACGAATCTAGGACTTACATTCGCACCGATGCGCTGGATAACGATCCACTAGACCGGCGGATCTTGAATTGTGGGCGCTCACTTGCCGCAATGACTGCTAATGGTCAGTTTGTCGACGACGGCTCGTGCCATTGAATCACTCGAACCCTGAAGATATCTTGGTAATGCAGGCTCGACGAGGTTGCGAACGACGTTTGGCAAAGCGGCCTCACGGCGCCCAACTTCAAGACCGCAGCAAAGACGGCCCGAGGGTTGAACCCAGCAGCCACGGATGATCGAGAACGGCATCCATTTGACGGCCATTCGCGAAACAGGAAATCGCAAAGCGCTCCATTTGTGAGCTGTTCTATTTTGGTCTGCCTAGCCATGAGTATTGCCACGCAACCGAGATATTCTGAAAGTTGCCGCCGTACTTGATGTAGGCGCCATTGTTATAGCTGAACTTCATGGATTGATGCCTAGATATCGGAAGGGAAGCGGTCACTCCCATGCGGGAATTCCTCTGAAGAGTACCTGGGCTCTCCACACCGTTAAGGCTTGTCGTGCCTCCGACCCAGTAGTTTGCGTCGAATGAAACCCATAGGCGAGGCTTAAAGTCGTAACTGAGGTGTCCTTCAAAAGAACCTATCGGTTTCTCCGACTGCGTATTAGTGCCGGGTGAATACTGATTGTGCGAGAAGAACTCAGGATTCGTGGTGAAAAACCACGCTCCTCCGTACCCATCCAGAAGCCAATGGCCCCAACGCCGTGAGTAACCGAGTTCGGGCTTGAAGGCCCAGCGGTTGTTTCCGAAATTAATGAGTTTCGTCGGGTCATACTGGCCTGTCGGTGGTACGACTCTCACGCTAACACCCAGAATGCTTTTTTGCTTCCACTTCATGAACTCCTGGGCATTCATCGCCGGGCCTCCTTTGAGGTTTACGGAAAACCGAATTGCTGCAGGCGCGAGACCGGAACGGTACGCCAATGTCTCAGCACCAAATGCGGTCCCTCGAAAATTACCAACACCGTATGGCAGTGACACGAGGATGTTGGCGCTTCGGCCGAAAAAGCTCAACGAGTGCGCGTAATTAAATATCGAAATGCTGGCCCGGGCTGTTGCGCCTGTGATGGGTACCGTTCCGTCAAAGGCTATGTTTCCGTCGAAGAAGGAATACGTCAAGATGACAGCGTTGGAATGAATCGGAGTGATGAGATAGGCCCGAGGAGCGAGATCCTGCGAGCGGCAGGTGCAGCAGGCGAATAGGCCACACATCAAGAAAAACGCGGTCTTGCAGGATACTGCCGCTCTGAACTTCATTCTCCACAAGATAAAATCATCGGCCGAGATTGACATCTGTAAGTTCTGACAGTTCCGGCTACTGCCGCGTGGAGACAACATGCCATCTTGAGATGGCCAGCACCCACGCACGCTCGAACCGCGAAACGGGCGCTGATCGTTCAACTTCAAAGACCCGGTAATCATGAAACAGATTGCGGAAAAGGAACGTCTTGAAGCTGCTCGCTTAGAGAATGCTCCATGGAGAAGATGGGGACCCTATCTGAGCGAGCGTCAATGGGGCACGGTCCGTGAGGATTATAGCGAAGGTGGAGACGCCTGGAATTACTTCACCCACGAACACGCCCGTTCACGCGCCTATCGCTGGGGCGAGGATGGTTTAGCCGGGATTTCAGATGACAAACAGCGCCTCTGCTTCGCGCTAGCCTTGTGGAACGGCAAGGATCCCATCCTCAAAGAGCGTCTTTTTGGATTGACGAACAGCGAAGGCAACCACGGCGAGGATGTGAAAGAGTATTACTTCTACCTCGACAGCACGCCAACGCATTCCTACATGAAGTACCTCTACAAGTATCCGCAGGCGGCTTATCCTTACGCCGATCTCGTCGAGACAAACCGGCGTCGTTCAAAAGATGAAATGGAGTATGAACTTCTCGACACCGGTGTGTTCAACGAAAATCGCTACTTCGACGTCTTCGTGGAGTATGCGAAAGACGGTCCAGAGGACATCCTTGTGCGGATCACGGCGATCAACCGTGGGCCGGACTCCGCGGAACTTCATCTCTTGCCGACGCTCTGGTTCCGCAACGACTGGTCGGCGTGGATTGCCCCATCCAACAGGGCTGCTGAGAAACCAATCCTAAAGCAAATCGAGGCTGCCGCGGGCACGAGCGCGGTTGCAGTAACGCACCCGCTGATGCATAAATACATTTTTTCCTGCGAAGGCGAAGTGCCGTTGCTGTTCACCGAGAATGAAACAAACCACGAGCTACTTTTCCCCGGGCAAAAGAACGAGAGCGCCCATGTAAAGGATGGCATCAACAACTACGTGGTCCAGGGCAAGGAGGGCGCGGTAAACCCCGACAAGGAGGGAACTAAGGTCGCGGCCCACTACAAGATGGATGTAGGCGGCGGTCAGACCAAAGTGATTCGCTTGCGTCTCTCCATCAGTTCTCAAGACCAGAAGGTCAAACCGTTTGGGGGACAGTTTGAAGAGATTTTCGCTGCCCGGCTTCGTGAAGCCGATGAGTTTTACAAGTCGGTGACGCCGCCATCGGTGGGAGAAGACTCGGCCAAGGTGATGCGCCAGGCCCTCGCAGGCATGCTCTGGAGTAAGCAGTTTTTCTTCTTCGACGGTGACAACTGGCTGGATGAGCACAGCTCCAACCCGCTCCATCATGGATATCGAAATTCTCGGAACTCCGAGTGGTTCCACATGCTGAATCAAGACATCATTTCCATGCCCGACAAGTGGGAATATCCCTGGTACGCGGCGTGGGACCTAGCCTTCCATGCTATTCCGCTCTCCATCGTGGACCTTGAATTTTCCAAGCAGCAAATGGAAATGATGCTTCGTGCCGCTTACTTGCATCCCAACGGGCAGATGCCTGCCTACGAGTGGAACTTCAGCGATGTGAACCCGCCGGTCCACGCATTCGCCACGCTCTTTCTGCATCGCACCGAGCAGGCATTACGGGGCGAGACGGACTTGGGTTTTCTCAAGCTGACATTCAATAAGCTGCTGTTGAATTTCACGTGGTGGGTGAACCGCAAGGATCGCTTCGGCAAAAACGTGTTCGAGGGAGGTTTCCTTGGGCTCGACAACATTGGCGTGTTCGATCGGAGCGCCCCTCTGCCTACCGGAGGCCACCTGGAGCAGGCTGACGGCACGGCGTGGATGGCCCTCTTTAGCCAGAACATGTTGGAACTTGCGCTCGAGATTACCGCGCGAGACCCGACCTACGAACCGATGATCATGAAATTCGCCGAGCACTTCTACTACATCGGAGCGGCCATGAACCGGCCTGGCCACGATGGCATGTGGGACGAGGAGGATGGCTTTTACTACGACCTTTTGCGGCTCCCTAACGGCAGCTCTCAGAAACTTAAGGTGCGCTCAATGGTGGGGCTCCTGCCTCTATGCGCCACAACAGTGACCGAAAAGTGGATGCGCGATCTCATCCCGCACACAATGGCTAACGTGCGGGAGCGCTTGCGCCGGATTCCAGAACTCCGCGAAACCATTCACGCCACAGGCGTCGGACATTTTGGAGTAGACGAGCGCGGGATTATGGCCCTGGTCAACCCGGAACGGTTGCGCCGGATCCTGACCAAGATGCTTGACGAAAATGAGTTCCTGAGCCACTACGGTATCCGCTCGCTCTCGAAGTTCCACGAACAGCACCCGTTTGTGTTACAGGTAAGCGGCCAGGAGTATCGCGTGGACTATTTGCCGGCCGAGTCAAACACGGGCATGTTCGGAGGAAACTCTAATTGGCGTGGACCAATCTGGATGCCGGTGAATGCCCTCATCATCCGGGCACTACTGAATTTCTACCTGTATTATGGCGACAACTTCAAAATCGAATGCCCCACGGGATCCGGCAAGCTTATGAACCTCTTCGAGGTGAGCAAAGAGATCGCGGACCGGCTGACTCGGATCTTCCTGCGCGACCACAATGGCCGGCGACCCGTGTATGGCGGCACGGAGAAGTTCCAAAGCGATCCCTTCTGGCGCGACAACATCTGCTTCTTTGAATACTTCCACGGCGACAATGGTGCTGGATTGGGCGCCAGTCACCAGACCGGCTGGACCGGACTTGTTGCCAAACTCATCCAGTTTTACGGAGCCATTGACGCTAAGCAGGCCTTAGAGGGGGGCAAACAGAGTGCGTTCAGTAAGGCCGCCGGCAGCGCGGGGTAGGGAAGACCGGAGCCTGTCGCGCGGCAAACAGCATAGCGAGAACTTCAAGCTCTTCACATTGGTTCTCACTCACTCCACGCGATCGGTCACCACCACTTATGATTGATCTGCATTGGCCCCCTCGAATGCGGCGCTCTTCCCAGGTTTAGAGGGAATAATGAATTCGCTGCTAAGCAAATATTGATACAGGGAATCCAGCGGTCCTGATGGATGCAGGTTGTCAGCACCGACCATCCCATCTATTTCCTTCCATCTCCATCCGTTCAATCCCCCCGTTTTTACTCTTCTTTGCACTTCTTCCGCTGCCACCGGATAGACTCTCAGCCGGACATTCTGGGTGAAAAGCCGAGCAACTCCTTCAAGCAGGGTTCCCGCCAAGTCTTTGTAGCGATCTTCAAAGACACGCATAAGCACTGAAAGTCTGATCACGAAGTTAATCCGCGATTCTGTGTAGCGATTCGCGTACGCGCTCATCTTGTAGAGTTCCTTTGCGCGAAATATCATCACGCCAAAGCCCAACTCTTGCAGCGTTTTCACGTGCTCGACGATCTCTTTTATGTGCAATCCGTTGCCTTCTGCGCTTGTGCTGCCGACCGGCAGACAAGATAGCCCAATCGCACCTTTACTTTCCTTTAGCTCCTCCTCTGATAGTTGTGAAAGGGTATCTTCGATCAAATTCCGGTCGAGTTGACCGACGTTGTCGAATCCGCCAGGGGCCAGCACGACTGCTCGTCTATAGAGCAGTTCGTTCGGCGGTACCAGTTGGTTGTCCGCCGGGAAGACTACCGCTTCGGCGTATCCCCCGGCCACCAGAAAGGCGTGAATCTCCTGCTTGTTCCAAAATTCAAAAGAAGGCCCGCTCAATTCCAGTTGGTCGATTTCCACTCGGTGCAGTCCTAGTTCGTCGGACAGACTGGCGAGAAACTCCTCAGCCGAACGAAGGGCAGTGTACGCCGCGTAGACCAGGTTCACGCCGAGAATGCCGACCGCTTCTTGCTGCTGCACGTTGCTGTGATCACGCAGATTCACGTGCAAAATCACGTTATTGGCCGTGCCCCCCGGTTCTCGCATGAAGCGCAGCCCCACCCATCCGTGGCAGTCGTTCGTTCCCAGATAATTCCGCGCAGAGACTGTATCCACAAACGAGAAAAGCTTGGTGTCGGCTCCGCGGCTGGCCTGCAACTGGCCTATTAATTGCTCCCATTCGCTTTCGAGCATAGCTTGGAGGCGCGCTTTGGAGACATAGCGTGTCCCAGCTCCGTAAAGATGGTCGCTGACCTGCTTGTCATAGGCCGAAATCGTTTTCGCTACCGTGCCAGAAGCGCCACCCACGCGCAAAAACCAGCGGGCCACCTCCTGCCCCGCGCCGATTTCCGCGAACGAGCCAAAGACTGTCGCGTCGAGGTTGAGGGAAAGTGCTTTTTGATATGTGTCTTGTTTTTTGCCGGTCGGCATAGACATTATCACCGCAGGCTGGTTTCTTTAGGAGCGGGAATAATATTTCTCGGGGACAAAGTGCTTTCCTTTCAGTGTAGCTTCATCGTCGTAGCTGTCTTTGCTTTTGCGCTTCGGCAAACATACTTTTTCTTTCGGGGTTTTACCGTAGGGAATAATGCTCAACAGATGAGAGATACAGTTGAGCCTTGCTTTCTTCTTGTCATCCGACCGAACGATGTACCAGGGTGCGTGCTTGCTCTCGGTTGCCTTGAGCATTTGGTCCCGCGCACGGGAATACTCATACCACCGGCGAAACGATTCCAAGTCCATAGGGCTGAGCTTCCATTGCCGAAGTGGGTCTTTAATGCGAGCTTCAAATCGGCGCTGTTGCACCTTCTTGCCTACCTCCATCCAGTACTTTATAAGAATGATCCCACTATCAACCATGTACCTTTCGATTTCGGGGCAGAGTTCCAAGAACTTGCGATATTGTTCCGGACTGCAAAAGCCCATGACATATTCCACCCCAGCGCGGTTGTACCAACTTCTATCGAAGATTACGATCTCTCCTGCCGCCGGGAAATGCTGCATATAGCGCTGCATATACATCTGGCTCTTTTCACGATCGGAGGGAGCGGGTAGCGCGACGAGACGGAACACCCGTGGACTGACCCGTTCCGTAATCGCGCGGATGGTACCGCCTTTGCCGGCGGCATCACGGCCTTCAAACACTACAATGACGCGCAGTCCCTTATACTTCACCCAATCTTGAAGCCGGCACAGTTCGGCTTGGAGCCGTCTCAGTTCCTTCTCGTACTGCTTGCGCTTCAATCGGCTATCGCCGGATTCTTTGGCGCCCATCTGTCAGCGGTCCGCGTCTACCTTCACGAAACTGTACTTCGCGCTGAATTGAATGCGGGGTGCGTTTGCCTTTAGGCCGCTTTGCTCCATTGCCCACCCGTAGAGATATTCAGCCCCAACATTCAGCGACCCATACGGATTCCAGATCAAGTTCGCCCCCGTATAAGTCCCATGATTGTAGGTGGTGGGAGTGGCCAAATTTGCATTGTTTACGGCGGCGTATGAATAGATTGCGCTGGACCGCAGCGTCTTCGTCCAGTAATGCTGATACGAGGCCTCAACTCCGACTGCGGGAGTCGCTTGCAAATGAGGGAGTGGAACCGATGTCGGCTCTGCATCAATTCCTAATCCTGAGGTGTCTTGTATATACCGTGAAACCCCGTGCCCACCAGCAACCGCAAAAATGACGTTATCCTTCCCGAACGTCTTCACACCTGTAGAAACGTTCACTCCCCACCCGAAAACGGAATCTGTCCTCCCGTCAGGCAAGAAGGCTGCTATGGAACGGAATAATCCCGAGACTTGGAAGTGCCCTCGCTCGAACTCCTTCCGGAGTCGGACCGTTCCATCCGGGGCTGGAGCATTTGGCTGGTCCGAGAACTGCGGCGTTTTGAAGATCACGTCGGAGCTGGGTTTTTCTATCGAAACGTAGAACGTTGTACTGGATCCCAACGCAAAGCCGTAGCGAAGCTGTGGATTTCTAATGGACACCATTCCGTTGGGGCCTTGAAAGTCGAGAGTATCTGGGAATGCGTCAGGATCCATGAAATTGGAGAATGTCTGTCCGATCAGGAGGTTTTTTACTTGTGCGTAGGCGTGACGCAGGCGAGGCGTCGTCGCGTTGGTCCCAAAAAAGTCGCCTTCTACATAGAAGCGCACCTCTCCCACCCTGGTGGTGGGAACTCTAAAATCGAGGCTCAAGCGTGTGGGACGTATCGAAACGTTTGCGTTATTTACCCCCACCACTGTGGGGATGGGAATTGATGACGGCACGAACGCGTCAGTGTTTCCAGCCGGTTTCAGATCGTAGATGAAATCCGTTTTAAAATATCCGCCAATCTTAAGGAGGGTCTGTGTCCCTGGCAAAAGAAAGAAACCGTGATACTTCGGATCGAGGGGGACGTTATTGAAACGCGCAGCGGCAAGCGTGTCCTCAGAGAATTCCTGGTATGTAGCCGTCGCTTCTCCTACCTGCTGCGAGGGCGCAGCCTGAGGAAGCGGCTGGGTCGATTGAATGGTGCCCTCTTGGGCGGCGGACGGAGCTGTTGGAGTTGGAGTGACCGCTGCTGGTTTGCTCTCTAATTCGCTCAGCCGCGTTTGCAGTCTGTTCATTTGCTCGCGTAACTCATCGAGCTGCTTCCGCAACTCTTGCACATTTTGATCGGAAGAATCCGACTGAGCCGAGGCCACCGTCGGGAGGAAAACACCACTAATCAAGGCAATCGTCAGCCATGCTCGTCTGCGGTTCTTCATTGCGGTTCACCGTTCTCGAGGCATTTGGTTCGCCTCCGAGCCCTTCACCTAAATTGCACAGCATGGTCACAACATTTGAATAGAAGCAACACAATCAGAATTTTCGCAGCGTTTCGAGACGCTTCCAGTTGCACAGCTTGCTAAAGTGGGGTCCGAGCGGCAACTGTTACTTCTTACAGGACAAAAACGCACGCACATGCGATGTTTACTTCGGTTACGATTGTGGCGCGAGGGCAGTCCTCTGCTCGCAGATGACGACCTGATCAGACTAAGAAATCTGGCTTGTTCGGCCGGAATTGGCGAGTACCCAGATCAGCGTCGTGATGCGTCACGAGGCTGGAAACAAATCTGTTGAACTAGCAACGTCAAAGCTCTAGACGCAGAATCGGGAAACGGCATTTGCTTCGCTTGAGTCTGGCTTTAATCCAGTCATTCGGTGGAACTGGGATAGTTGGATTCAGCCCACGCGTACGAGTTCAACTACTGTGAATTTCCTTTCTTGCAGCGAGTAGATTGACCTCGATTTGCGGCGTTGCTGATGGCGCGCCAAATACCAAGGGAGCGCGGTGGCGGTAGCAATTCAGTTCACACAAAGTGCTTTTAGCCTCACAGCTAAGCGTTGTGCGCCGGCTGAGTCGGCCAGTAGCATCCTCAAGCGCATTCGTGCTTTGTGCAACTGAGACTTTGAATTTCCAACAGAATAGCCAAGAATAGCCGCGATTTCTTTATGCCGGTAGCCGTGTACATCGTGAAGAATGAAAGCTGCTTTGTAGCCCTCCGGTAAATCGTCGATCGCCGATTGTAGTTCGATTCGGCGGAGCGGGTCGCTGACACGCAGGTCCGGGAAGTCGATTTCGGTACTGGGAGCGGAGTTGTCTGGCGTGCGGTTCTCTGGGGGCCTCCAAAAACGCTTGTTCCTGCGGAGACGCATTAGAACGACGTTCATCGTCAAGCGATACAACCAAGATGAAAACGCGGACTCGCCACGAAATGTATTGATCTTGAGAAAGACGCTGACGAAGACATCTTGAGCGGCGTCTTCAACCTCTGCCGGATCTCGTAGAACGCGTGAACAGATGCGCCGTACGAGTTCGTAGTAGCTCAGGTATATAAACGCAAATGCCTGTCTGTCGCCTTGCACGACCGACCGGATGGCCTCGTTCAGGGTTGAGCCTTCGGTGCGCTTTAGCATCGATTCGCCCATTTTGCTCGTCTACCAGCACGGTATCCGCAAAGGAATGCGAGGAGCACTGCCAAAAGTGACAGGGTGCCAAGAAACGATTAGGCGTTCGGTGTTGTCTAATCGCCCTTGCTGAGTGTTCAAAGTTCGGGCGGCAGAGCGTTTCCCATTTGTGATACTAACCGCGTGCAACTAACCGCGTGCAACTAACCACGTGCAGTTGACAGAATCGTGTTGGAGAGGTATAGAGGCCATCAAAGTCCGAGGTTCGCGGTTTTGATGACGGTCAAATGGGTAGGAGTCTTTCTTCTAGCAGCTTGCCCGATGATTTGGGAGATGAGTGCTCTCCTTTCACGGGCACAGGCACACGCGCCGGTCCGCATCGTCGCAAAGGTTGAACTCGTCCAATTACCGATACTCGTGTTCGACGACCAGGGAACGATTGCCACCACTCTCAAAAAGAACGACTTTCGTCTATTCGACGACGGAGTTGAACAGCGAATACTTCATTTGGAGCGGGAACGGGTCGCGGTTTCATTTGTCATACTTGCGGACGTGAGTTCCAGCATGAGGAGCAAAATTCCTTTTGTCCAGGAAGCAGCGCTTTCGGTCCTTGATCCTCAGAATGAACAAGATCATTATTCCGACGAGTATTCCGTGCTGGGCATTGGCACCCGGTCGAGACGGCTTGTGCCTTTCACGAGCGATGAACAGGACCTTGAGCGGAGACTACCGCTTCTCCTCGCGCCGACGAACGAGAGTACGGCCCTATTTGACGGGATCTGGCTGGGAGTAAATACGGCGCAACGCAGTGCGGTGAATAAACATCGTGCCATGATTATAATCACAGACGGCGGCGATAATCACAGCCGTTACAATCTAGCGGAAACAAAAAGGTTCCTGGAGGAGGCTGACGTCCCGGTTTTTGCAGTTATGGCAGGACCATCGTTCGAATTTCCTTCTATCTTTTCTTCGCAGGAGAAGAAACGAACTCGATTCCCGACAGAAAAGGGATCGAACTCACAGTTCTCGAAATTGTCTTCTGTCCTTGTTGATGACGAGTATATCGGTCCTGCCGAACGGCGTGGTCCTCATAATATGAAAACCCTAACAGAAGCAACGGGCGGCGGTGTCTTTACAGCCCGGGATGAAGACGATCTGCCGCGCATTGTTCGGACGATTGGGCTAGCGGTGCGATATCGCTACGTTCTAAGTTACCAGCCCATTCGTGACCCGAAGTTTAAAGACAGTCGGCAGGAAATCGCGGGGGATCGCAGTTTGCACAAGATTCATCTCGAGCTTTATCCGAATGAAAAGTTTGCAGGATATAGCGTTCCTTACTACAAACGGAGCTACCACAGCATTGAATGAATGAGCGCAGTCTAGTTGGCTGAAGTCCGTGTCGCTTTGGGACGGTGATGAGCGTATTTAACGCAGTGTGATCTGTGCTTTAAGAAGTGGGCCCCGCCCAGTCTGGATCCTTTAGATTCCAACCACCGCCAAGGGCTTTATAGAGCTGCACGACCACTGTGCGCCGGTTTAGTTCTGTGAATGCGAGGGCGTACTCCGCCGGGTAGAGCTGCAGCTGTGCATCGAGAACTTCAAAATAGCTAGCTTTGCCAGCTACATAGCGCTGTAGGGAAACCTTGACAGACTCTTGGTAAGCTTTCACGGCGCGCGCTTGTTCCACGCGAGTCGCGTCGTATTTGATCCGCGAAACCAGGGCATTTGAGACATCCTGAAAAGCAAGCTGGGCCGTCTGTGCGTATTGCAGCTTCGATTGTTCCCACAGGGCAACGGCTTGGCGTTTCTGCGCTCTGAGAGCGCCACCCTGATAAATCGGACCGGCAAGGTTTCCCGCGATGCTCCAGACAGTAGCTTCGCCCGAAGACAAAGAGTCGAGTGGGGAACTCGCGCGGCCAAAAAGAGCCGTCAATCCAATTTTGGGGAAAAAATTGGCTGTGGCAACGCCAATCTGTGCGTTGGACGCTCGCAATTGCTGCTCGGCTTCCAGGACATCAGGACGGCGCTCGAGTAGGGCAGAAGGCAAGCCGCTTGGAACGTCCGGCGGCACGACCTGATCGAGAAGTGTGGCGCTGTGCGGAATAGGACCGGGGTTTTTGCCCAGGAGCACACTGATCTGGTTCTCTTTGAGGGCGATCTGACGCTCCAATTCGGGAATGCTCGCGGCCGCCGTGGCTTGCGCCGCTTCGGCGCGAGACGTGTCCAGCTTGGAAGCGACTCCACCTTCGAGGCGCTGCGTAAAGAGAGTTACCGTTTGCGAGAACGATTCCGTTGTTCGTTTGGCGATATCCAATTGAAGATCCAGGTCAAGGAGTTCGAAGTAGGCCTGAGCGACGTCGCTGACTAATGACAGCATAACGCCACGCCTGGCTTCTTCGGTTGCAAGATACTGTGCGCGCGCAGCTTCATTCTCACGGCGGATGCGACCCCACAGATCCGCTTCCCAGGCGACGCTCGCAGCGGCGACGAAGGCTCCGCGGGTTTGACCGTCGTTTGGAGCGACAGCGCCTGCGAACTCGTTCTTGCCGTTGCTGGCGGTCACACCATAGTTGAGAAATGGGAAATACTGAGAGCGCGCCTGCGCCGCAATTTGGCGCGACTGCTCGATGCGTGTCACCGCGATCTGGAGGTCGTAATTATTGGCAATGGCGGTCTGGACCAGCTCTTTGAGCCGAGGGTCCTTAAAGGCTTCCCACCAAGGTAGATCCGCGATCGAAGCTTGCTGGTCTGATCCTTCTGCCCCGCGGAATTCGGTTGGCGCGCTCACCTTTGGGCGCTGATAATTTGGGCCGACCGCGCAGCCGAGGAGCAGAGAAACTGCGGCCGCCGCAAGAAGGGAACTAAGAAATGAGAGCTTCAGGTATTGCCTTGGGCTCTTATCGGCCGCCGCAGTATTGTTCATGGCATCCAAAGTCTGACAACCTCAAGTCTTCTGAGAACTAGTCATCGGCGGCCGCGTGTCCAGGTTCCGGAGCGTCACCGAGAGGCAATTTCGCTTCGTGCCTCGCGCCGCCGATTTTTTCAATCAGGTAAAACAGCGCAGGGATAATGAAAATTGCGATCGCACTGGCCGCAGTCATTCCTCCGATCACCGCTGTGCCCATGACTTGCCGGGATACGGCTCCCGAACCGCTGGCTCTCCATAGCGGGACGCAACCCAGAATAAAAGCAAAAGAAGTCATCAGAATGGGGCGTAGTCGAAGCTTTGCGCCATCGAGCGCCGCTTCGAGGAGTGACTGACCTCTCTCATGCCCGGCCTTCGCAAACTCGACGATGAGGATGGCGTTTTTGGCGGCAAGGCCAATCAGCATGATCAGTCCGATTTGCGCATAGACGTTGTTCTCGAAAGAGAAACTGGCGAACCGACGAAGATAGAGAGCGCCAAAAGCCCCGAAGACAGCGATGGGCACGCTCAGTAGCACGCTAAAAGGAAGGGTCCAGCTTTCGTACAGCGCCGCAAGGATTAAAAAACAGAATAGAAATGAGAAACCAAATATGACGGCAGGCGACACCCCTTGCTGAGCTCTCTTCTCCTGGTAAGACATGCCGAGGTAGTCATAACCCATGTCGGGCGGCATGGTTTCGGCAAAAACTTGCTCCATCGCCGCCATAGCTTGGGCAGAACTGTAGCCTATCTTCGAAGTGGCATTGATCTGCGCGCAGCGAAAAAGGTTATAACGTAGCGTGAATTCAGGGCCTACCCGGTGATCAATCGAGATCAGTGCGGACAGCGGCACCATTCCGCCGACATTATTGCGAACGTAGAACTGGCCTAAGTTCTCAGCTCGGGTTCGATAGGCACCCTCGGCTTGAATGTAGACCTGCCACTGGCGGCCGAAGCGGTTAAAGTAATTGATAAACGCGCCACCCATAAAGGCTTGAAGAGTCTGGTACACGTCGCTCAGATTTACGCCCTGAGCGAGGACTTTATCCCGCTCCACCTTAACAAAGACCTGCGGGACCGCGGGGAGCATGGTGGTGAACACCGAGGCCAACTCAGGTCGTTTGCGAGCAGCCTGCATGAAGGCATCCACATTTTTGGCTAAGAATGCGACGTCATGACCCGCGCGGTCCTCGAGCATAAAGGTCACCCCACCCGAGGTTCCAACACCAGGGATTGCTGGAGGCGAGAAGGCAATAGACACGCCGTCCGGAAGTTGCCGGAGCTCTGCATTGATGTGAGCTTTCACGGCATCATACTGCTCGTCAGGAGTTTTGCGCTCACCCCATTCCTTGAGCGTGACCCAAAAGAAGGAACTGAACGTGTTCTGCGCTCCGCTGATCATGTTGTAGCCGACGACGCTGGTTACGTGGTTCACACCAGCCGTCTTCAACAAAATGTCTTCAACCTTTTTTGCAGTGATGCTTGTGCGTTGAAGTGAGGAAGCATCGGGGAGCTGCAGCGCTACGAAGACGTAGCCCTGGTCCTCGTCAGGGAGAAAACTGGTAGGCAACTTCATGCCGAACCACCCTGCCAGGACGGTGAAGCCCAAAAGTATGATCAAGCTGAATCCCATCTTGTGGATCAGAAAACCGCACCAACGGACGTAGCCATCCGTGGCGCGACCAAATACGCGGTTGAACCACGCAAAGAATTTGCCGAGCGGTCCTCGCGCCGTCTTCTTCGGGCGAAGCAATAGGGCAGAAAGAGCAGGGCTAAGGGTTAAGGCATTGAATGCGGAAAGGATGACGGAGACGGCAATCGTTACAGCGAACTGCTGATAGAGTCTTCCGGTAATCCCAGGGATGAAAGCAGTGGGGATGAATACCGCTGCCAGGATGACGGCAATACCGATCACCGGGCTGGAGACTTCTTCCATTGCCTTGAAAGCGGCGTCTTTCGGAGAAAGGCCGTGTTCGATATGGTGCTCAACAGCCTCGACGACAACGATGGCGTCGTCTACGACCAAGCCAATGGCAAGCACTAAGCCGAAGAGAGAAAGGGTGTTGATAGAGAAGCCCAATAGTGGAAAAAGCACGAAGGTCCCGATCAACGACACGGGCACGGCCAGCAGGGGAATCAAAGTAGCTCGCCAACCTTGCAGAAATAAGTAGACCACAAGGATTACTAGGACGAGAGCTTCCACCAGGGTGTGCTCAATTTCCACAATTCCTTCGGTAACCGGAAGAGTGGTGTCGAGCGCCACGGCATAGTCAAGGCCTGGCGGAAAACGCTTTTTCGCCTCCGCCATCAGTGTCCTGGCACCTTTAGCGGCGGCGATGGCGTTGGATCCGGGAAGCTGGTAGACGGCAACCACGGCAGCTGGTTTACCATCCAGTCTTCCCTGCAAGTTATAGACTTGCGCGCCAAGCTGGACGCGAGCAACATCTTTCAAGCGCACAATGGAGCCGTCTGTTTTGGCACGGACCACGATATTGCCGAACTCTTCTTCTGTCGTGAGGCGGCCCTGCGAGCGGACGGTGTACGTGAATTCTTGCCCTGGAGGCACAGGTTCGCTGCCGATTTGCCCGGCCGGATTGACATTGTTTTGTGTCTGAATCGCATTAATGATCTCGGGGACAGTGATTTGCAGTTTGGCGAGCTGATCGGGCTTCACCCAAAACCGCATCGCATATTGGCCGGCGCCAAAGACGGATACGCTGGCAATCCCAGGCACTCGAGTGAGTTGGTCGTTGAGATTAATATAGGCGTAATTCGCCAAGAACTCGGAGTCGTATGAGCCATTTGGGGAGTACAAGTCAAACAGCATGAGGGGAGCTGCGGTGGATTTCTGAACGGTTACGCCGTAACTGTTTACCTCAGCCGGGAGTTGCGAGGCTGCCTGGTTCACACGCATCTGCGCGAGAATCTGATCCGTGTTCGGATCGGTTTTCACGTCGAAGTTGACGGTGAGGGTTAGCTGGCCGTTGTTAGCGTTGTTGGAATACATGTAATTCATGTTGTCCACACCGCTCATCTGTTGCTCGATAGGTGTGGCGACAGATTGCTCAACGGTTTGGGCGTCTGCGCCCACGTAGGTGGCTTTCACTTGAACTTCTGGGGGCGTAATGTTAGGAAACTGAGCGGTGGGCAGGCTCAGCATCGCGACGATCCCCACAATGACCATGATGATCGAAATCACCATGGAGACGATGGGCCGATTTATGAAAAATTTGTACACGATCTAGCTCTTATTGCGTGCTGCTCGCCAATTTTTTCGCCCCCGCTCCAGCGTCTTCCTGGAACGGCTTTGGCAGCACTTCCATTCCTTCGCGGACTTTCTGCACGCCTTCTGCTACGATCCGGTCTCCCGGCTTCAGGCCTTCAGCCACAATCCACATCGTGTCGACCCGAGGCCCCACCTTGATCGGGCGAATGTTCACCTTATTGTCTTTGCCGATCACCGCGACGAGATATCCACCTTGCAGTTCGTTGACGGCCCTTTGCGGAATGAGCAATGCATTTTTCTCGACTCTGACGACCGTGCTGATATTTCCAAAGCCGCCCGGGCGAAGCACATTGCCGGGATTGGGGAACTCCACTTTTACGAGAATTGCTCCGGTTCTGACGTCCACCTGGCGATCCAGAGCATAAAAATGGCCTTTGTGCGGATAGATGGATCCGTCCGATAGACGCAGTTGCCATTCAAGTTTATTTAGAACTGTGTTCTCATTACCACTCAAGGCAACGGCCTGTTTCATCGCGTTTAAATACTCTTGTTCACTGGCCGTGAAATTCACCAGAATGGGATTAATCGTCGAGACCGTCGTCAGTGGCTCTCCGAGGGGGCTAACGAAGTCGCCGATCTGTGCCGTCGCGATTCCGGCAACTCCGTCGATAGGAGACACGATCTTCGTGAAACTGAGATCTAATCTCGCAGATTCTTCCGCTGCGCGGGCCGACTCGATGGCCGCCTTAGTTTGTTCCACTTGGGCCTTCGCCCCGAGGTTGGCCTGGACCGCATCGTCCAGTTCCTGTTGACTGATGGCGCTTTCCTTCGCAAGAGGCGTATAGCGGGTAACATCCAACTCTGTCTTGCCGAGTTCTGCTTCTGCTCGCTGGAGATTTGCTTTTGCTTGTTCCAGGTTTGCGCTGGCTTGGTCAAAGGCGGCCTGAAAAGGCCTTGGATCAATCTGGAAGAGCGCAGTGTCTTTGCTAACGAATGCGCCATTCGTGTAGTTTTGTTTAATGAGAAGTCCCTTTATCTGGGGACGAATCTGGGCATTAACGAATCCATCCAGAGTAGCTACCCATTCTTTGGTGACGGGCACATCTTTTTGAGTGACCTCGACGAATTCCACGGGAGGGGGGCCCGATGCCGCTTGCTGTTTTGTCTCGCATCCAGAGAGCAATATCGTCTGGGCCACGAGAAACACGCCGAATCGAAATGGCCTAGCTTTCATATCGCATGCTCCGCAAAGCCGCTGTGCTCGGTCCCCAAGTTTTCGTGCCCGCGGAACGGGAGAGACGAGAGTTGACGCCGCACGCGCGTAGGCTTGACAAACAAACAGAATCGCTTACTAGCCGAGGATGCTAGTGACTTGCCGGGGAAGTCGGAACTGTCAAAAGTAGCAGGGTGTGGGAGTCTTATTTCTCATTGAGGCGAGTCGAAAGAATGTTTCGAGTGTATCCGACTGTGTACGAACAGGTGAATCGCGAAAATGACTCGATTCACGATCGCTTTAGTAGTCTGGCTTCGGACCACCATGGTGCCGCGGCGAATAGGTTGCTAGCCATCTCCCTTGCGTGCAGTTTTGTGCAGCACGTTTCGATAGCGAAAGAGATGTCAATGGGGAGCTCATAGTTTCTGACCAATTTCATAGGTCTCTGATACCCCGAAGTTCACCAAGAGTCTGTCACTATTAACAGTATCTGGGAGAGTGAGTGCGAGCTAACTTGGCGCGTCGAGGAACAATAAACTTGGGAATACCTGAGAATTGAGATCTCGGGATGAGGAGAAAAAGAATGAGAACGAGAAGTATGTTCATGTTTGGGATTGTTCTGTTGTTTGGATCGGCTGCGCTCGCTCAGGATTATGCCAGGGTAGAAGTTCCGGTGGGCTACTCGTACATGAGGTTTAACCCCGAGAACAGCAACGTCGTCAGTAGCTTTTCCCTGAATGGTGGAGGCGGCGGGATCACTGCCTATCTCAACCACTGGTTGGGGGTCACGGCAGAACTCAATGGCTACGGCGGCCTCTCAAAGACCTTTGCTTTCCCGGCGACACCTAATAGCCCCTGCCCCGTGGGGTGCACTGTGACGGCTAATGACGGCAACCTCTTCACGTACAACATAGGCCCCGTTATTAAGTACCGCACTCAACATTTCGAGCCCTTCGTGGAGGCGCTGTTTGGCGGAGCCCATTCTAATGTGTACACGAATCTGCTCAAGGCGTGTACGTCAGGTTGCATAACCACCTCGAACCCCAGCAACAACGCGTTCGATTTCGCCCTTGGTGGAGGCATCGACATTCCAGTGACCAAATCCATCGCCATCCGGCCCGCGCAGTTTGATTTTGTGCTTACGCGGTTCGGCAATGGCTTTACCAATGGCAACCAAAACCAAAGCAATTTCCGCTATGGGGCTGGAATCGTTATCCGGTTCTAGCGAACAAACAGCAACTGGCATTCACTGATGCAGCCACGGGAGGCGGCCGGGCGCTACTGAGCGGCGTCCCTCCGCCTATTTTTTCTTCCGAAGGGCATCAGTTCGGATTAAGCGAAAATTCTTCCAGTGGTGGAAAAAGCTCCTGTTTCAGCAAAGTCGTCCATGCCGCAGCGCGACACCCCGAGGGGATGAAAAGGGGCTGACAGCACACAGCAAGCGAGCCCAGGTGGGGAGAGGTCCACGGGATCCAGGTATTTTCAGGACAGAATTATAAATTACTGGTATATTTACCAGTTTAAATAATCGTAGCAAATGCATTATGCTGCGACAACCTCCCAAACCCCAGAAAGGGGTCCGGTCGGAGATACCTCCACACCTTGGGGCGAAGCAGAGATGCTTCAAGTACTCTTTCCGTCTCGACCGGACCCCCCTTCTCCAATCAGACGTTCGGTTGATTTAGCAGCCTCCGTGTCACTATTAACAGTTTCTCCGACAGGGCAGAGAAGCTATGGTCAGGTTGCTGTAGACAATGCGGTGCCTGCATTAGCGTGCACAGTGACGATCCGGAGTTTCAGGGGAGCACCCCTTCCTGAGTGGCTCGATGAACGCCCACGCAGCGTGGTCTGCAAGTTTTAGGGCAGCCCTGACGCTATAGGACTGGTTCGAAGGTTCCCTGTGAGTAGTCCGGGTTTGAATTCGCGACGATTTTGGAAAGCGCTATTGCTCGTCACGGCAGGTGGATTGTTTGCAGGCTTCGCGGGGATCAAGCTGGCGGCACCAGAACCTGTTGCCATCCCAGGCTCTCAACACCAGACGCTCGAGAATCAGCCTCAGGAATCGGGCGGGACAGAACAAAACGTATCCACAGGAAACAACAAAGACGGCCGGTCGTTCATAGTCGCCCCTCTTCCGATTTCCAGTCCAGCTTTAGGTTCGGGGATCGTTCCCGTTTTTGCGTACATTTTCCCTATCGAGAAGACTGACAAAGCTTCCCCCCGTCAGTAGTTGGGGCAGCTGGCCTGGTCACGGACAACGGCACCCGGGCCTTCGCGCTGGCTGGCCAATTCTATTTTGACGAAAATACTTACCAAGCGACTGTCGCCTTCGCACGAGGAAATCTAAACTACAACCCATGCGGCGTGGGCGCCGGCACGTCGCAGGCCCAATTACCTCTCAACCAGACCGGTCAGGTCATCTGGAAAGGTCTGTCCCGTCTCACCGATATCGAAATGGGCTTTCTCATCGGAGCTAAACTTGTGGGTAATTGAAAGTTGAATCGGAGGCTTACGGAACACGAGGAATGCCAGAGTCAAGGTAACGGACGCGCCAACCAATGGAAAACCCACTCTCATTTTTGGTCCGCCTGGCGGAACGCGGTTCGGATCTTAGAAGAGTTCAAAGTGTTGACAATTCGACTTACATGCTAAAATGCGCACTGCATTGTTCTACCAAGTTGATCCAGGCGGGAATATTACTCGGTTGGAAGAATCCACCTCAATCAGAAAACGGGATCGATTCCTGCAGCACCCGAGATCGATGCTTGAGCGATTCGTTCATAGCGAGACCTCGGGTTCGATCCTTCTTTTCGGCGCAACCATGGCCGCCCTTTTTTGGGCAAATTCGTCATGGAGTTCATCCTACTTCGCGTTTTGGAAGATTCCCTTGCGAGTGGGCAGACTTCCCCTCTTCTCAATGGACCTACACCACTGGATTGATGATGGACTGATGGTGCTGTTTTTTTTGGTTGTTGGGCTAGAGATTAAACGCGAAATCGTAAAAGGCGAACTGGCTTCCGTTCGCCAAGCTGCACTTCCCATCATGGCGGCTCTCGGTGGCATGATGCTCCCGGCACTAATCTATTTCGCGTTGAACCACTCAGGTATAGGGGTGCGTGGGTGGGGCATCCCAATGGCGACGGATATCGGTTTCGCGCTGGGCGTCCTCGCCCTTTTGGGCGAACGAATCCCCTCGAGTCTAAGAGTGTTCATGCTGGCTGTGGCAATCGTGGATGATGTGGGGGCTATCCTGGTGATTGCGTTTTTTTATACTCCTGAAATTTCTATCTCCGCTTTGGCTGTGGCGGGTGGTTTACTGGCTCTTCTTATCGTCATTTCAATTCGCCGGGGCCCCATTTCCCTTTATGTGATTGTCGGTTTTGTTTTCTGGGCCGCGGTATTGAGTTCTGGAGTACACGCAACGATAGCGGGAGTGATTCTTGGACTTGTCGCGCCTCTCAGGCCAAAAAGCCTTCCGGAACAGTTGGCTGATAAGGCCCAGCCTCTTCTGAACGACTTTCGGAGTCAGATCTTGAGCAATGATAAATTATCGGCGGAGGCCACGCTGGCAGAGTTGGACCTGCTACTCATGGCCACGGACTCCATTGCAGAACGACTGGAGAGGAGCGTCCATCCCTGGGTGTGTTTCCTGGTTCTTCCGTTGTTCGCATTGGCAAGCGCAGGAGTGGCCTTGTCCGCGGAGCAACTGAAACTGGCGATTACAAGTCCGATTGCGTTGGGCGTATTTCTGGGTCTGATACTCGGAAAAGTGTTAGGAATCGTTTTATTTTCTTTTCTAGCTGTGCGCTCGAAAATTGCTGATATGGCTGACGGCCTGACCTGGCCCGGGGTAGCCGGCGTAGGTATTTTGGCGGGCATCGGATTTACAGTCGCACTGTTTATAAGTGGCCTTTCATTTGAAGACGAGGCACTGATCGCCGCTTCGAAGATTGCGGTAATCGGGGCTTCCTTGGCGGCAGGATTCATCGGATATGTTTGCCTGCGGCTTGTATTGAAGGCTAAGCCAGCAGGAACTGCAGCCTGAATCATTGAATCAGCCCTAGTCGAGCTCTCCATAAGATAAGAGTTCAATCAGGCCGGCATACTCAAAATGCGTCAGGGTTGACTTATTTTAAGAGGCGGTTCGTTAAGAGGAAGGTCAACTGTGATTGGAAAATGGTCTGATAACGAATCGTCAGGAGCATTATTCATTTCCTGAAGAGTCCGGGCAAAATGAGGGGCGAACTTGTAGCTGCCTCCAGGTTTCGAAGAGTCGGTGGCGTAACCTTTCACAAAAAACCAGTCGAGTTTGTATTCACCGACGAGCCCACCGTAGGTTTTGGCTAGAGCGAACGTGTACCGAAAGCCCTTGGTGGCACGCTGGTTCGAGTCACTGAGCGTTCCGCCTCTGCTGTCCGCACTTCGAGCAGCTTCGCCGCGAAAGTCAAAGGTATGGCCATCGTCGAAGTGGAAGTCATTCAAATCACCAAAAAGTTTTGCCTCTTTCTTGCGGGAGACAAGCGGGACATCGAAACCTGTGGGATCGTTCTTGTTCCGCATCATGTTCACGGGCATGAGCAAAATGGTTGGAGCTCCCGTCGACCACTTGATGGCACTCATAGCCCACTTGTCTGGATCTTTCAGGCGGTTCGTGATCGCTTTGGATACAGAAGTGGGCGAAGTATCTGAGGCGGATGTATTGAAGTCTCCAGCAAGAATCACCGGATTTTTCTCACTGCGTATCCATTTGAGGATTTCAGCCATTTGTTTTCGGCGGCATTCCGGCTTGCACTTCGTCTCCAGGTGTGGTGCAACCACGGTTACCGCTCCCGTGGGGGATTCCGGCACCGCGAGTTCCACGATGAGTGTTGTGCGGCCGCCCCGGCGAACCTCGCGCGTAATTCTTTGCATGAACGCCAGGTTTGCCCCCGTTCGCTTGGACGCTTCGAGCTTGGAGATTTCTTTCTTCTCACCAAGGTACCAGTCATAGCAGACCGGAAGCGAGCGGATGCTCGCCTTGCGGATAGGATATCGGCTGAGAACCGCCGTGCCGTGCAGGCCCAAATAACGACTTTTGTCAACTTCAAAGGATTTCTGTATGTCCTCCTGGGCGGCCTTGTCCTCGAGGTTTACCTTTTCGAGGCCCAGATCCAGCGGATCAATTTCGAGAAACTCGACCGCGTAGGCGTAGTTCATTTTGAGCGCCTGGGCGAGTTCGCGAGCGACGTTTCGATAATCCGTTCGAGTTACGCCGTAGTCCACCTCGTTCAGGATGAAGAGGTCGGTAGGCTTAAGGATGTCCAGTTGATTGTTGACCACCTCCAACTCTTCCTTCGTAAGCGGCTTGGATTTAGGGTTCTTCTTTTCTTCGATGTACTTTCCGAACTTATCCGGCTCCGTCAGACTAATGCGGATCCCGTCAAACTCGATTCCTCGTTCGATGTTCCACATCGTCGCCCTGATGAAGGGACCTAGAGCTTCAGAAGAAGGACGATTTGGTTTTGCACCGCCGTAGAACGCTTCGTTACTCAGGAATGGCGTGTGAAGAAGCTGATGCAAACGAGCAGCAAGCTGTGCATTCGGTTCGGCCGTCTTCTCTAACTCGACAAGCTCATCGAATTTCAGAAGCTTGGGCGTCGACAAGCGGACGTAGTCTTTTTTGCCAGCACGCGTTTGGCCAAGCGTACCTGGGCACAGTAATAGAAGCATAAGGCTGGCGGTCCATCCAAGCTGATAGGCAAAAGTGGAGAGCGGCGGCTTTCTAACTGGCCGCGCGGCTTCCAATCTCAATCCTTGTGCCGAGTCATGTGTATTCATATATGAACAACCTCGCAGCATACTTTCCGATTAGTTGCACCCAATGCGGTCGGTGGCCACCGGTGGCCAGTTAACGCTGGAGAGTAGGACAACAAGCGATTAGTTCCAGGGCGGATGCTCGTGGCCTTGATGTGCTGGTTGCCGTAACTCTCGATTTCGTACGTCCCCTTTTTCTTATCGAAGCGGATCTTCGCAGCAGCCATGATTTGGCCCGTACCTTGGCCCGTCGCCACCAGCTTCACCCGGAGATAACCGAACGGGTAGTCGGTGCTGCGTCCGCTGCGGTAGAGATCAAGAAATGACATGGTGCGAGCGGGAGCGATGGTGACGATGTTGTCAGGGCCATACTGGCGCCTGCGCGCAACAGCAATTTGACTGCCGGTCGAACCGACGACGTTGATGCGGCCCTTGTCTTCCTTGTCTAGGGCGCGGCGAAGGGCGTCGGTGCCTTTGTCCTTGACGAGTTGGGCAAAGTTCTGGACCTCTTCATCGGTGGTGTATCGCGTGTTGCGAAAATCAAACTGGATGGTCTTTCCGCCGACACTTCCGCCGGTGCCAATCGCCGCGCCTGAATAAGCGTCCGAGGGCGTCTTGTCCTGGGCGGCCATGCTGAGAGCCGAAACCCGAAACACGGAAATGGCGAGCGTGCTTACGCTTCTCTTGATCATTTCTAATCCTTACAAATAGATCCGATTCTCTGTCTGGGATTGCGAGCTGCTTGCACGATGAATCCCTCTTGGATACTGGCCTTTATGCCCGGCTACTCGAGCAATGAGACGGCCCCAGTGCCGATGTCGTAGTACGCGGCGGAAACCTTCAGTTTTTTTTCTTTCACCAAGCCGGAAATAACGGTCGATGCTTGGCGCAGAAGGGCCGCCTGGTTCTTGGCATTTGCCTTGGTCGCGGCCTCGAGATTTGGTCCCGCTTGATCAATTGCAGGCTGGATATGCGGATAGAGCGCGCTGATCTGCCCAGGTACTTCTTTGGCTTGAATCGTAGCCTTGACCGCACCGCAACCGCCATGTCCCATCACAAGGATCATCTTTGTCCCCAACACCCCTGCACCGTATTCAAGGCTGGCGATAATCTCCGAAGTGGCGATATTCCCGGCGATGCGCGTAACAAAGATATGACCGATGCTCTGGTCAAAAACTAATTCAATTGGCACGCGCGAATCGGCACAGGACAAGACTGCTGCGAAAGGTTCTTGCTTCTCAATCGTATGCTGTTTCAGAATGGCGAGGTCGTGATCGCACGATCTAAGGGCTTGAGCCATGAAACGCTTGTTGCCGTCCATCAGTTCCTGAAGAGCGGCATCTGGGCTAAGTGCCGTCTGGGCCAGAGTCGTGCGCGGAGTCACCAGCTCCATGCCCGCCGCGGTCGCCAATCCGGCCACTGCTCCTCCCACGGTCATCTGGAGAAACCTCCGCCGCGATGAATCTTCGTGTGCCACTCTCTGAAGCCGGCCGCACGCGGGGAAGGGTTCAAGAATTGGCGCCGTCGGATTATGTTTTGAAGTATCTTTTCTTGAATAAAATTGAGAAGTCATCTATCAAAGCCTCCGATTAAAGAACGTTGCGAGAGATACGAGTCAATATTTTCCCGATTGGTCATCGCCACACTCGACTGAAGAATGTCGGTAAAAGGCTTCATCATCAGCATGTTTCCAATGCCTGATTCCCGCTCAGGCCAGCTGTCCGGAAATGCGATTTACCAAGGGCCAGGTGTGTCGCCGCGACTGCCCCTTTGCCAGCCTGGCTATTTCTTAAAGTCCATCGGAGGGCCGCTGACGCGCTTCCCCTTCAGGTCGACGATCACCTCGACGCGGTCGGCGATCTTGATGAAGGGAATGCCGCTATTCATCCCGAACTCCTTACGGTCGAAGGCCATTGTCCCTTTAATCCCGCCCGCGCCGGTTCCCGCGCCGGTAATCGTGAACGTCAGCGTCTCGGGCTTAGACACACCCCGTATTGTAAAGTCACCCTGTACTTCAATGGTGTCGGGACCGGTCTGCACAAACCTTTTTGACAGAAATGTGATTGTCGGATTGTCTTTGACGTCGAAGAAGTCTTTGCTCTTCAGCTTGCCGTCCTTCATGCCGCTGCCAGTATTAACGCTGTCAGCCTGAATCTTGATGTCCAAAACTCCCGTCGAGATATCCGGAGACGTGAATGTGACTGTGGCGTCCCACTTCTGGAAAGTGCCCTCTAGCGCTACCGACGCCTTCACGGAGAACTTAACCGTGCTATCTTCCTGCGTAATCTTGAAAACAGGAACCCCCTCAGGAGCCTGTGCTCGACTTATTGATGGAAACAAGGCGGAAACTAGAAGGCATAGGACCCCGAATCGCTTGAATGCAACGTAAATTAACCAGTGACCTTCTGTTGGTTGAAGTTTAAGTGCCCCCTTCAACAGAGAATTCATTCTCTTCATTCCCTCACCCCTTTCACTCCATCCCTTTTCGTAGCTTGTATAAGCGAAGCATGGTGCAGTTTAGCTGCGGCCGTAAAATGTAAATGTCATTCCGACGACAGCGCACTGCCGCGTCATGCGGACGTCAACGCGCTTGGAGCAATTCATGTTTTGTTTGTCTCGCTGGGTGATAGCCTCACTGTTTGGGTGGTGCTGTGGATCATCTGTTGCTACCCCGAATTCCTGATACTGTCCAAAGCAAAAGAGTAAAGAGGGTCTCCTGCTCAGCAGAAGTTCGCGGCCCTGTCCAGGAAAAACGAGTCATTCCCGTACCTGGCTCCAACTGGGATCGGGATCGAACTCGCTCATTGCGGTTGCGGTTTCAGTTGTCGTCGTCCCCAAGTCTTTCTGGAGCAACACGCCATCCTGGTTAATGATAAATGTCATTATTCCGGAATTACCGTATTGAGCCGGATAGGCGACGAAGGCGAATCCACCAACCATCCTCCCATTCACAACGTAATCCTTCGCGCCGCCCTGCGCATGAGCGCCTTGCCGGGTCAGCATATGGAAGTAGTAGCCATGAAAGGGCGTGTGCGAGTCCGCTTTTGTGCTATATCCATCGGCAGTTGCGAATGCCGCCAAAGGCCCGAGCGGGCTCTTGGGTTGGCCTTCTGGAGACTCCCAGTACAAACCGTTCTGCTTTCCAGTATCACTGATGAACTTCAGAGCGAACTGCCCCTTGCTTCCGCCGTCGTGCGGCTGCGAAAAATACTCGGCTTGGGCGTTGGCCACTGCTCCACAAACATCGATTACTGCCAGTTCATTTCGGCCAATGCGGCGGTTCAGAATCTCTTCCTTTCCCGCGGTCGTGTCAAAGAACCATTGCCCGCCATCTCCCTTCTTCAAAGGGATCGGAAATGGGAAATTGTCCGCTCCGATCAGTAAAACTTGTGTTCCATCCTGCATCTTGCGCCAGCGATGCATCACTCCATAGGCCACGTTAAATTTGTCGACCGCGGCTTTGTCCTGTACGGCATCGCCAGAAAAAATGATAGCCCTCGATTCCGTGCCGAAAATTGCTAGTAGCGCATTTTGGTCTTCCGATTTTGCCGCTTCCATCAGCGTAGTGCTGGCTTCTTCAGGTGAAGCGAACACTCTGAACGAAGGTTTAGAGGTTTTATTTGAGTTGCAGGCGCCAAGGGAGATGATTAGCGCCAGAAGTACAAACCGAATCGTAGTAGCAATCTTGCGGGTTGCGAGCAACATACCTGTCTCCAAATCATCGACTCTAAGAATTTTGACCAATCCGCTCACAACCGACGACTTCGTTCGCGGCTGCATCGCTGGTTCACCTGTGACGCCCGCCGCCCCTGCTCGCAGAACCACGAGCACTCTCGGACCTGGATTGCCACCCTCCGCCACTGCTCCCGCTGAAGGCTGATGATCCGCCGCTCTTTTCCTGCCCTCCCCAGCCCTTGGAAGCGGCGGAACTGCTCGTCGAACTTCCGCCCTTCTGCTCCCAGCCACTCCCAGTGTTGGAGTAGGCTTTGCCGTTCGCTGTCGCATACTTGTTACCATTTGCGGTTTCTCCCGCCGCTGCGCTGTTGTACTGACCGGACGCTCCAACAGCTTTGCCGCCGTTCGAGGTCTGTACGGAGCCAGTGGTTCCTTGAGAGGTCGTTTGATGCTGGCTGTACGCAGTGTTGCCGTTCTTCGAAACCGTCGAACTTCCCCAGCTTCCACTGGCATTCGAGCCTTGTTCAGTCTGGCCGTATGCCCCGGTCCTTGGGTTGTACGCTTGGCCGACACTTTGGCTGCCATAACCGTTCGAGACTGTGGCGCCACGTGCATACGTCCCAGTGGATGGGTTATAGCCGTTGCTGGCGTGCGCCGAGCCGTAGGCACCATAGGCTGAGGCGCTCGAGCCATAGTAGCCACCGTGCCAAGCGTTGTTTCCGTAGTAAGTCCCGCCGTGATACACCACAGCAGTGGTACCGTGCCAGCCACAACTCCAATAGCTATATCCCCAGGCGCAACATGTGCTGCTCATCATCGCACCAACTGCGATACCTGCTCCGAACGCAACCACCGCGGTCGCTGCAACCGGAGGCGCGACGTATGCCGGAGTCACATAGGGATAGGCGTAGACCACCGTGGGGTTGTACACAGGTACATATACCACCTGCGGATTCGCGGGTTGAATCACGATGACCTGCGGCGACTCTTGCACAACCGTAATCTGCGAGCCGGACTTCAAATTACCGGCGGCTTTTGCTTTTGCGCGCAACACCTGGATAGCCGACATGACATCGGCGGATTGCGTGTTATACGCCTCTCCCATCGTTGAAGTCCAACTCAGGTTCTTCGTCAGGTTGTCGAGCACCGAAGGAAATTGTGTGAGCGCCTTCACACTGGGATCCCACGGTTGCGCGTCAACGGCGTTCATCAAAGCCGTGCCTTTGAGACTGCTATTTTGCTGAAGCCAGACGGTAGCCGAAGCAATCTGGTCTGGAAAGGTTGCGGCTCCAAGAATCTGTGCTACCAAGGAGTCCGGGTAGAGCGCGATTGGTGCCAGCAATTGTTGCAGCTCGTCCGCAGAAAGCGGCGCTCCTTGGACCGAATAACCCGTCGCTCCTGGATGCGCCGATTGCTGAGCGCCAGCGGATGGCGGTACCGCGATGATTATCAGCAAAGATAGAGTCGTTGATAGAAGCTGCTTCGTGAGAGTCTTAGTCATTATTCTTCTCATCGTCGCGGGAAAGCACACCAAGCTCGCTCTAAACGTTTTCACGGCCGCATAGATGCCTGCTGCATGCCACACGCCAATATAGAAAAACTCTGGACGCTTATAATGAGCTGAAAACACATGCTGTTGCGGCAGATTCAAACAATAAGGGAACAGAAACGTGTCCGACATTTCGGAGTGTCCCCGACATTTCGGAGTTCTTCGCGGCCACTGCTTGCAAGCCAGCAAGTCAGGGCTTGTCTGGCGAGGATCGTCCACCGCGAACGGACCCCGCTCGGACATGCGGCTACTGGCAGGAGCCGTCGTCGACAAACTGATTTGCAGTAGCCATGGCAGCGAGAGAATGCCAGCAAGTACGCAGCTTCTGATCCAAGGCGTCAGAGTCAAGAGAGCCAGGCGCGATATAGGTCCTGGCCAGACTGATCTGAAGATATTTGTCGCTTAATTGCTTCATATTGTTGAATTCGTTGCTCAAGAAAGGATAGGCATTCTTGTCAGCATCGGTGCTAGAGGCGAGAGAAGCGAGTCGGAGAGCCTGCTGTGCTTGAGCGCGATACGCTGTGAGCCAATCTTGTGCTAGAGGATAGCTACGATCGATGGCGCCTTTCAATGCCGCGTGCCATTCCCGCATCTGTGCCATCGCTTCCATGCCAGCGGCGACAAAATCCTTGGAGAAGCCTGTAGTAGCAGCGGGGGCGGCAGATGTGGCAGCGTCTGTGTTGGAACCGGGCAAGGTCAAGATAATTTGATTTCCGTTCAAATTCATAGAACTCTGGGTAAGGCGGACGAGACCTTCGACCTCGACGTAGTTGCGGCCATCAACTTGGATAACCTTGGCGGAGCCCGGTTGTCCGGCGATGATGAGCAAGTTGCTCTGCTGCGCCGCAAGCGATAACGCCACCGCTAGCAAAATAATTAGCGCCGTGAGTGGCCACAGCGTTTTGATGAATTGCTTACGCATGGGAATAGCCGCTCCTTTGACGGCGAGCGCTTGAGTTGATCAATTTCGATTCTTCAAACGCCAAATCTACGTTGCCTGCGGTGGCACCTATGCACGCTTGCTCCGAAGGCATGCAACGCACCAGACGGCCATCACGGCGTGAAGCAGAACGGCGGGCCAAAGCAATAGAGCGATGAGCCCCAAGCCGATCCGGGCGTAGGAAATGAGCGCGACGGCGGCGGCGTTATACAGCAACATCGCGGCGGCCAAGCCGTTCCCTCTGTGGCTCTTTTCCTCGCTACGCCCCAGCCAACAGGCGACACCCAGAGTTAGTAGCGCAACTCCCGCGAGACGACCCATTACCAGCGCCGTTGGCGTACCAAGCGGAGAACCAAACAGAAGCTCGGTCGCCTGTGATGGCAGTAGCAGCAGCGCCAAGCCTGCGCCCACCTCAATAAAGGCGGTCGCAATAAGTAACATTTTCATGGTTCAACTCGAGCGGGCGGCGCTTGCGAGCCGCCCGCGGTGAGTGTGCTTCCTGTTAGTTGCTGGGGCCTTTGGACGCCGCCTCCGCCTCGGCCATCCTCTTCCCCATTTCTGCTTTGATGGCGTCAAGATTGAAGCTCGCGCCCCGCTGCATTGGCGGGAACTCGAGGAAGGTTTGAAGTTCCTTGCCCATTACCTGTTGGACGAAGACGAACCGCCAGAATTGGTATTTGAACCAATCGAAGTATTGCTGCGCCCCTTCTTTTGTCCCATTGCTGGGCCAACCGGTGCGCTCGAATGGATCGAGGCGAAGATTGGTGATATATGGCACGTCCGGATGGGTCTTTTCACCAAGCCAGCCTTGGGGTTGGTCAATGAAGCGGAACTTGTAATCGTCAATGCGTATCGCACCGACCGTGCTTTCGCCGAGGTAGAAGATTTCATGACGCGCCGACGGGCCTTTGCCGGTGATGGCGGCCATCTGGTTATAGCCATCGAGGTGATTCTTGTAAGTGCGATCGCCGATGGTTTTACCCTTTAGCAACTCTTCAGTGATGTTCGGATTGCCTGCCGCAGCGACGAAGGTCGGAAGCCAGTCCATGCCGGAAAAAATGCCATTCTGGACGGAGTCTGCCGGCACGTGGCCGGGCCAGCGAAGAATAGCGGGTACGCGGAACCCGCCTTCGAGTACGGTTCCCTTAGACTGCGCGAACGGTGTCTGACCGCCATCCGGCCATGTGAAGACTTCCGTGCCGTTATCGGTGGTAAACAGCACAATGGTGTTGTCGTCTTCGCCCATATCCTTCAGCTTGCTCATCACGATGCCGACGTCGTCGTCGAGTTGCGCCATTCCCGCTTCTTCTTCGGACCACCCATTTTCCGAGTTGCGCAGTGCTTCATACTTTGGCGAAAGGTGCGTGACGATGTGCATGCGGGTCGGGTTGATCCAGACGAAGAACGGTTTGTTGTCGCTCTTGGCCTTCTCCATGAATTTGATGGACAGGTCGCGAATCTCGTCATCCACGGTTTCCATACGTTTGGGATAAAGCGGGCCGGCGTCCTCAATCTTCTGTTTGCCGACGACACCCCAACGCGGCATCTCCGTCTTGTCGTCTTTATCCGTGGCCCAACAATGAACCATGTTGCGGGGTCCGACCACATTGAGGAGATTCTGCGGATAATTGGGATGCGCCGGGTCCTCCATGGCATCCAAGTGGTACAGATAGCCAAAATATTCGTCGAAGCCGTGAACACAGGGTAGGAACTCGTTCTTGTCGCCGAGGTGATTTTTGCCGAACTGCCCCGTCGCATAACCCATAGACTTGAGCACAGTAGCAATGGTCACCGCCTCAGCGGGTAAGCCGACCGACGCGCCGGCCTGACCGACCGTGGTCATTCCGGTGCGGATCGGAAGTTCCCCGGTAATGAAGTTCGCGCGACCTGCCGTGCAACTTGCTTCGGCGTAATAGTCGGTGAAGATCATGCCCTCCTTGGCGAGCTTGTCGAGGTTCGGAGTCTTGCCGGCCATCAAGCCGCGGTGGTAAGCACCGATATTCCACATGCCGATGTCATCGCCCATGATGACAACGATGTTGGGTTTCTTATCCTCTGCGCTCGCGGTGGATCCCGTGAACACCAACGCGAGCGCCGCGATTGCGGCGACGATCACTTTCCGTACGGCTCTAATTTTCATCTTCGTTCCTCTCCTTTATCCCTTTTTCTGCTGAAACTTGAATGCCCTAGTTGCCCATGGACCGATTGCTTGCCGGGACACCTTTCACGCAGCGAAACCCAAGATGATTGGTTCCTGTGCTTACTTCGCCCTTGCCCCGCGTGCCGACGATGTAGCGCGAGCAATACTGGTCGGTACAAAGGAAGGAGCCGCCACGGTGTACTCTCTTCTTTTCCGTTGGCTCGGACGGATCAAGAGGTGAGTCTGGGCCTTGCGGGTTTCGCGCGACGCCCCCCAGCAGTGCTAACTGCGCGTAATAGTCCGGGCGATACCAATCGCTCGTCCACTGCCACACGTTACCGGCCATGTCGTAAAGGCCGTAGCCGTTCGACGGATATTGCGCGACCGGCGCGATACCGATGAATCCATCGTCCCCCCTGTCCATGCCCTTCACGGGGAAGTTGCCTTGATACGTGTTCGCCATCCACTTGCCACCGGGCCGGAATTGATCACCCCAGACAAACGGCTTTCCGGACAAGCCGCCTCGCGCGGCGAACTCCCACTCCGCCTCTGTGGGGAGACGCTTGCCCGCCCAGTTGGCATAGGCAAGTGCATCTTCATAGGCGACATGAACGACCGGATATTTATCTTTGCCCTTGATGTTGCTCCCGGGACCTAGCGGGTGATGCCAATTTGCGCCTTTGACATACGACCACCATTGAAAATGATCATTAAGCGAGACAGGGTGATCGGGAGGAGAAAACACAACCGAACCGGCAACCAGATTTTCAGGCGGAGCACCTGGAAAATCCTCCGCGCGGGGAGTTCGCTCAGCAACCGTGACATAGCGCGTAGCATGCACAAATTGCGCAAACTCCTCGTTGGTGACGTCGGTCTTGTCCATCCAGAAGCTGTCCACGTAAACGCGGTGGATGGGCCGTGAATCTCTGGTGGCCTGCATGCCGACTTCATTCATGTCCGGTGCATCCTGCGCGCCCATGGAAAACTCGCCGCCGGGAATCCAGGCCATCCCTTTCGGTGTGCTGTCCGGTGTTGGGCCTGCATTTGGCACAGTGGGGAGAAAACTTGCTCTGCCAGGTGCGGGTTCCGCCGCCGCCGCTGCGACGGTAGGACTTGCGATGGGCGAGTGTGTGGACGCTGTCCTCCACACCACAACCGCCGGAACCAACATCAGGATTCCCGCCGCCAAACGAAAAAGGCCCCGCGTCTTTGAAATCTCCCGCGTACGATTGATGACTCTTTGCTTCTTTCCCATGACCTTCGCCTCACTCCCGCAGGTTACTTTCCCGCGGAAACCCAGACGTTGTTGGCCGCAGCCACTTCGACGTTCGCGGCTTCAGTTGAGATGTTGACCCGCTGGAGACCGTCTTTCTTTTGCGGCACGGCCTGAAAGACGAGGAAGTACTGATTGTCGAAAATCCTTTGCAGACGCTCCAAATAAGGCTTGAAACTGACCGCATTTTGAGTTCCCAACGCGAAGTACTCGCCGCCGGTTTCGTCTGCGATCTTGGCCACACCAGATTGCCCAAGCTGCGCTTCCCAGGCGTTGCGGCCAAGCCGTCCGACGCCCGTGGCATAAATGGAGTGAACAATCACACCGTAGCGCTGGCTATTGTTGCTCGCCGTATCTGCATCCGGACTGATGGTGGACATCGTGTTGGATGCCGGTGCCGTACGGCCACGTGCAGACATTTGGCCGGCCGCAGACATTTGACCAGTCGCAGACCTTTCGCCACGAAGACGGTCGATTCCGTCAGAAATCATCAGAACCTCGCGACGAACTTTCTGTTCGGGCCAGCCCTCTACCAAACTTATGAGCGACAAATAAGGGCTATCCATGGATGACAGCGTTCCCCGGGGAAGACGAAGCGCATTGGCTGCAAGTGCATGATCAGCAGTGAAATTCTGAGTGATCTGGATGGTAGCGTTGGACATGTAGGCAACGCCGATGACTGTTGACGCCGGCTGAGCATTTATGAAATCCCGAATGTCGTTGAGGTTCGTTCCGATCCCGGGGTCGCACGTATCGTCGATTAAGATAAATAATTGAAGCGCGGCGTTATCCCCCTTTGCTGGAATTATCTGATTCACTGTTAGGATGTTCTTGCGCTGTTTCACCTGTACGTTCTCGGGGCGGAGAGCGGGAATTTCGCTGTTGTCACTGAGGGCTTGGTCCGTGATAACCATGTGGACCTGAACGGTGCTTGGGGTGGCTTTATCTTGTGAATACACCACGTGCACATTGAATGCCAATACGAGAGACGCACCTAACAGGCCCAGTGCAACTTTGCGAAATGCCATTTCGTTTCTCCTTGTTCTTCTGAGTGCCTAGCAAGCTTTCCGCGCTGACCTCGTGGCGTTTCTTACCGCCTGTGCGTCAGGCTTGTGCCTCAACGGACATTTCGTACGTGCTCAATCCAATCCAAACCCTTTGTTTCCGCTACGGTATGGAACTTGACGACTGGTGGCCCGGTGCCTAAGTCCATTAGGATGAGCAGGCGCTTGTAGTGCGCCGAGCGAATATGGCGCAACAAGTCGTCTTGAGTGTTCCAATGTGCTAGGTAGCAAAAGACCTTTGGGTCGCTGCTTTCTTGCAGAATCCGGCAACTGATACAACCAGACTCCACAGAGGTCGGACCGGCCCAGGCGACAAGGGCGCGGCGCACTTGTTCGCACGCTGCCGGAGTCACCGCGATGCATACTTCCTCGATCATCAATTTGATCTTCCTCTACGAGCCGGACCGCCGCCGTGGGACGTTGGCTGCCAGGTACAAGAGGTCACATGCTGCATCTGAGTAGAAGTGCAAGAAGACTTCCGAAGAGCGCATGAGGAAACTACGCGGAGCTAAGACTTGAGCCAGCAACATCTTGCAGCGCCCGGCGCGACGGGGAGGGGGGGCCGCAGATTGGCCAACAATCCGACATTTCGGGTGGGCTCCGAAATGTCGGAGACTATTTACGCCGGAGGATGCCTAGTTTCTGCATCCGAGACTCCAACGTGGTTGGCTTCAAACCCAAAAGTTGAGCCGCGCCACCCTCGCCACGGACTCGCCAGCCGACCAACTCCATGACGTGGAGAATGTGGTGTCGCTCAACCTCCTCGAAAGTTTGAGGGTGAGTTCTTGGCGAAGCTGCCTCAAAAGTTGGAAGTTTTGCTCGGAACACAGTATCCGTGCTCGTGATGAGGAAACGTTCGATCATATTGCGGAGTTCGCGGACATTTCCCGGCCAGTAGTATCTCTTGAAGGCCTCCATCGTCGAACCCTGGATGGTTTCGATGGAGCGGCCCATTCTCTGGCCAAGGTCATTCACAAAATGCCAGACCAGTGCCGGGATGTCTTCACGCCGCTCGCGCAAAGGCGGAATCGTAATGGGAAAGATGTTGAGCCGATAGAATAGGTCCTCGCGGAACCTGCCTTCGCGGACCGCCTCCTGCAAATTTCGACTGGTCGATGCAATTACCCGCACGTCCACCTTGATTGTCCTGGGGCTGCCCAGCCGCTCGAACTCACCTTCTTGAAGAACACGCAGTAGTTTGGACTGTAGTTCCAGGGGCAGCTCCGCGATTTCATCGAGAAGGATCGTGGACCCATTGGCCAGCTCAAAGCGACCAATCTCTCGCGTGAGTGCGCCGGTGTATGCGCCTTTTTCTCGCCCAAACAACTCACTCTCAATCAGACTGGCGGGTAGCGCTGCGCAGTTTACTTTTACCATGACCCGACCTTTGCGGCGGCTGTGCTCGTGGATTGTGCGTGCGATCAACTCCTTCCCCGTTCCTGTTTCTCCGAGCAGAAGTACAGTCGCCTCGGTGCCCGCAACTTGTTCAGTCTTCTTGAGCACACGCTGAATGCACTTGCAATCCCCAATTACCTCATGGTGGTGGTGCTCGAGCTTGATATCTTCCCGGAGGTAGCGGTTCTCTTTCTCAAGCCGCTGCTTAAGCTCTCCGATCTCGTGATAAGCCTGGCGTAACTTCTCGTCGGCTTCCGCGCGGGCAAGCGCGTTGGCGAAAACGTGCGCCATCAAATTGAGGCGGTCCACGAGAGGTGCAGGCCAATTGCGCTCACCGCGGACCGATCCAAAGGCAACCGCCCCAATCATCTTCCCCCCCACGGATAGGGGGAACGCCGCACTGGACTTGAATCCGTACCGGCTAAGACTTTCCTTGTCCTTTGCCGCCTCAACCGGCAAATCGTCAAGCCGCGCAAAACTTACGCCTTGCCCGCCCAAGACCGTTCGAACGATCCAGGGGAACTCCTGCAGGGGTAAGCGCGGAGGGGGATCACCTCCCTCGGCCGTCCAAGAATGCTTGACGATTGCAACATCGCCGTCGGCGGTTACTTGGACTAGCGCACTTCGCTCAAGCCCCAGCGCTTCACAAATGCGTTTCTGCGCTTCTTCAACCTTGTCGTACACTTGGCCTGCGGGTAAATTGATAAACACCGCCGACAGTTCAGCAAGTAAAGTCTCGAACTTCAACTGCTCGATTAGCGCTTGTTCGTTGCATTTCCTGGCCGTGATGTCCAACGAGACGCCTATGATTCGTTCCGGAGCTCCCTTTGCGCCGGAGTAGCTTCGGCCAAGATTTTTTATCCATCGCATTGAACCGTCTGGCAATAGGACGCGAAATTCCGCCTGGTAATCTGCCGGTTCACGCATCGCTTGCTCCATCTGGCGCTGGAAATTCTCGCGGTCTTCGGGGTGGATAGGATTGAGAAGTGTGACGTGATTTAATTTTGAGTTCGGGGGCCATCCAAACAACTCCCAGGTCTTCTCCGACGCCCACATCTCGCCGCGGCCCTTGGTCCAACTCCACACCCCCACTTTGGCCGAATTCAGTGCCAGTTTCGTATGTTCCTCGCCCGATACAATCTCAAACGACCAAGCAGCATCCACGTCAGGCGTCGCCTCGTGCTTCGCGCCAACGCTCTCGCGCGATATATCGCCGGTCAAGGGAGCTTGAAGGGGCATAGAGTCTGCTGGCGCGTGAGCGGCTGCGATTTCACTCAGCTGGGATCGGGCGTTCAAGTCCATGAATTTGTAAGCTTGGGTCACTTTCAGCCGCACCCTATAACAAGTCAGAGTGCTCCGAACTATGCCGGGCAGGAAACCATGCAGCCAGTGGTAAAACTGACAGGTGTCTAGTTAACCTAAGAGGTATAATAGTCAGGCGGTTAAGTCGCTTTCACTCCGATATTTCGGGGGCGCTACGAAATGTCGGGCGCACTCGAAGTCCTCTTCCATACTGAATCTTTGCGGGTTCCTTGCAAGTGTACGGATCTAGGCTACTTCTAGCCACGGCAACCTTAACCTGCTTTGGCCTTCGAGTTGCTATTTCCTGTAAGAAGGACCGGGGCGATCAAACTTGCCGCTATGACTCAGCAAGGAACGGCAAGTCACGGTTCGATTCGCACCCAATCTAAGGGCGGAGATCGTCTGATCCTCCTTGAGCCTCAGGTGGACGATGGGACTTCTTAACAACTTTCCCGGGGCAGTAATATTTCCGAGGGGAGGAACAATGAGTTCGAAGGGGAACAGAAGCGTAGTTCAGCTCGGGATACTGGTGGGATTGATTCTGGTCGCGTGCGGATCGTTACCTGCGCAAGACGTAAAATACAATTTCATGCCCGGGACCGACTTTTCCAAATACCACACCTACAAATGGGTACCTATTGAAGGGGGATCGCACCCGAACCAGATTATGGATGCGCAGATCAAGACTTCCGTGGATTCTCAATTGGCGGCCAAAGGACTGTCAAAAACGGAGGCCGACAATGCCGATATCCTGATCGGCTATCAGGTTGCCGTAGACAAGGAAAAGCAGTGGAACGCGTACAGTATGGGCGGCCCCCGTTTCGGCGGGATGGGAAGTGCCACAAGTTCCACAATTAGTACTGGATCGCTGGTGCTCGATATGTATGACCCGACGAGCAAACAGCTTGTTTGGACGGGAACAGCCACGAAGACACTCAGTCCCAGTAGTAACCAGGAAAAGAACCAAAAGAACCTGGACAAGGCGATGGCGAAGCTACTGAAGAACTACCCTCCGCCGCAGAAGAAGTAGTCCGGCGATTCATGGGGTATGCATCTGAATCCAGGATATCAGAGCCAGCCCTTTCAGCAATCCCGCGGCGGTGGTTCGGGTGGGGGCGAGAAACGCAGATAGATCATCACTCTTGACGGTGATCGAGACAGTGCTGGGGGAGATTACTCGGCTCGCGTTCACACGGCAGCCGTTCGAGTTCGTAAGATTTCAACGCAGCCGAAGGAGAATTCTAATGAATCGGAGTATTGCAATTACCTGCTTGAAACATTCTGCCACGGTCACCGTCAATGCGGTTGGTCAACGCTTGATGATCGCTGGCGCGATTTCATTTCTGGCAATGGGGCAAGCGATTGCTCAAACCAGTCAGCTGCAGGAGAAAGTTGCAGCAGTGAAACAGTCGGCTGCGGAGAACAAGCAAAGGCTGCAGCAGTATCAATGGATCGAAACAACTCAACTAACACTAAAGGGAGATGCAAAGCCAGCCTCCACAAACCTGTGCCGCTACGGGCCTGACGGACAGATTCAGAAGAATCTGGTAAGTCCACCCCCAGAACCACCCAGCGGTGGCAGGATGAAGCAAAAGATCATCGCCAAGAAAAAGGAGGAGATGAAGGACTATATGGGAGACGTGAAGTCCCTCCTCAGCCAATACGTGCCACCGGACCCTCAAAAAATGCAGCAAGCCTATCAGGCTGGGAAAGTCTCATTAAATCCGGCAGGTGGCGTAGTGAATTTGATCTTCAAGGATTATGCCCAGCCGGGTGATCAGATGACGCTCATGTTCGACACCGCCGCGCATAAGATCATCTCTTTGAACGTCAACACCTACCTTGGCGAAGCCAAGGATGCCGTTACCTTGCAGGTACAGATGGCCAGCCTCCCCGATGGCACAAATTACGCGCAACGGACCGTCCTTAACGCGACCGCCAAACAGCTCGTCGTGACCACGACCAATTCCAATTACCAACATCTGTGACTTGTTTCGTTTCGCCTGAGGCTCGGGTTTTTGCTTCCGGCAATGGAATGACTGCAGAGCAGGGATCAACGTTGTGGTTGGGCAGAGGATAAGTATTAAGGAAATCTACCGTAGCAATTCGATTGTGCCTGATTTGAGCGAGAGGCCAGCAGGATCGAGTGGGAGAATAAGGCAAATGCAACTAATTTGGAGATCTCGGCGGCCGTTTTCAGTCGCATTGTTATTAATTGTTTCATGTCTCTTCTCGCGAACCGCTGCGGCTCAGTTAAACGAGCTTGGCCTCAAGGCAAAGGCAGACCTCGCTTCATGTTCACAAGCGTCACCTGACACGTCAGGGGCTAGTTTTCTTAACTGTCTTGAATTCAGGGGGATAAATAATCCTCTCCTGGACCAAGTCAACCGTGCTGGGAGTCCTAACCCCAATGTTCCTCGATTTGGCCCGAATGATAGCGACAACTTTGAGTACTCTTACTTGCGGGGTGTCAATTTTGCCGAGCACGCAGACCAAACTGATGATTCTTCAACGCAGGTCTTGGCTCCTCTACCGATAGCGAGCGCGCCATCGGAGGTCCATTCCGCGATGTTGGCAGATGCAGACTCGCCGGGAGCTCCCAGCGCAGCGCCACCCCTGCCGGACCCGCCGAAACCCTCCGACGAGGGATGGCACTTTGGTATTGCTCCCTATTTATGGTTTGCCGGGGTGCACGGCACCGTCGGTGCACTAGGCCATGAAGCCAGCGTGCACGCCGACTTCAGTGACATTTTTTCCTATTTCAATATCGGGTTGATGTTTGCCTTGGAACCGCGCTACAACCGCATCGTGATGCCTTTCGATTTCATGTGGATGAAACTTTCCGACGACAAAGCACTTCCCTTCGATGTGGGGCCGACGTCCGTTAAGGCTAAAATCAACCAAGTCATGCTGGCGCAGAAAATCGGCTACCGCGTGATTGACAGTGAAAAGCTCAAAGTCGATGGGTTGGCCGGGTTTCGTTATTGGTACATGGGGACTACTCTGACGTTACAGCCTCAGGTTGCCAACGGATTCTATGCATCGGCAAACTGGGTTGACGCGGTCGGGGGAGCCAGGATCCAAGCCATGCTTTCGCCAAAGGTCACACTCACAGTTCTTGGAGATGCCGGAGGCGGAGGGGCGAATTCGGACTACCAGGTGGCCGGGCTTCTGGGTTGGAAGTTCAAGAGAGTTAGCCTGCAAGGTGGATGGAGGTACATTTCGGTGAATTATCGCCCCAGCGGTGGCGTTCGCTTTGTCTACGACATGGCAACATCAGGTTTGATACTCGGTGCGACGATTCCCTTAAAGTAAGTTTCCGTTTCTGGTCCGAGCCGGTCGCGGCGCCCAGCGTTTTGAAAGAATCATCTCGGCGCCAAGGCAGGCTTCCGTTCTGGCAAGGGGTTCTGGATATATTTCTTAAGGGACATCGTTAAGGGGACCGCCAGTACGGCTCCTGTGGGTCCAAGGAGGAATCCCCAAATGATAAGCGACAGCGTGACCTGCAGGAAGGAGACATGCAGCATCTTCTTCATCAGCATAGGCTGAATCACATAGTCGGAGATCATTTGCGTCAGAATCAGCCCGCCGACCACGAGCAAGGCTCTCTGCCAGCCCAACATGAGGAGCGCCATCAAGGCCGGCGGGACGATGGCGATCAGGAAGCCTATGCTGGGAATGAATTGTAGGAAGAAATACAGGAAACACCAGACGAGAGGGAAGTCGACCCCCAGCGTAATGAGGAGCACCAGGTTGGCCAGCGCGACCATCGCTCCCGTTTGCCCGTTAATGACGATGTAACGCTGAACGTCTTTACCATAGTGGACCAAATTCCGTGCGAGGAGACTGCTCTCGGCCCCATCGGTTTCAACTATCTCAATCAGAAAAATGAGGGACAACAGCCATGTGAGCAGTCGAATAGAGAGAAGGTCTATTGTTCCTGGCAGCAACTTGATTCCCAACTCGGCGATCTGATCGGGACTGTACGAATTCTTCAAGAAGTGGTCCGCAGACTGAATGCCATGAGCACCTAAGAAAACTGCGATTCGCTCGCTTAACCTATGGAATTGTTCCGCGTAAATCGGAAGTTTTTCCCGCATCTGAAAGCCGGCCTCGGCCAAGCCAACGGCTACGACGAGATAGAGTGTGGCAATGATGGCCACTGTCAAGACGATTGTCACGCTCTTGCGTACCCGGAAGCGGCGCGTCAGCCATTCCGGTAGTGGGAGGATGACAAAGGTCAGCAGGAGGGATATTAGGATAACGGAGAGGATGTGGGACGCCTCTTTGATCCCCCATGCCACGATGACGACGTAAGTGGCAGTTTGCAGGACCCGCATCGTCGATTCAGCATTTCCTGGCACTCCTGCCTCCTTCGAATTGATTATCTAAGACAGTTGGTACCATGGACAGGCCGGCCATCTAAGCTTCTAGCGTCGCCACCTTTTTCCATCTACCCATGGAGGTATCCGTGCTCAAGGGAGTGATCCGCTTAGCGGTAGGTAGCCGGTCGCCCGGCGCTCCTCACTACTCCCTCTCTTTCAGTATCTTCGTCGTGCCGCCTGAAATTCGCTCTCGCAGATGAGCGCCTTCTAAGGGATCCACTGCGGTTTCATGGAATGAGTGGGCAGCGGCTTTTTCACGGAGTAGGGGTGAGCATCCATGCAAGCCGAAAATCCTCGCTTGAAAGTATTCATCCGCGTGTTGCAGGCCGCCTTGGCCTGCGCTGATTGAGGCACACTCTTAGCACTGGATGACTTTCCTTAACACTGTCACTAGTAACAGCCGGTTTCTAGTGCCGAGCAGACGCCAAACACTGGTTCCTCCCGAGTCACGACGCACTCGGATGTAATCGACATGTCAGACTGGCGCATACTGGAGAGGTGAGCACGGGGCGGCGGGCAGCTTCCACGTGAATAGATATGCGTCGCGGCAACGAAACGTCCAGGTCTGTGTCCGCGCGTAAAATGCTGTAGGCATGAGGTCGCCGAAGGTTTCAGCATAGCGCGCAGTGGAGAACTGGACTCGTCCGAGGACGCGGGCATTGCGCGCGGCCTGGGGAGCAAGTGGCACCATCACGCCGAGGGCCGCCCAGAGACCAGCTACACCGAGCTTTCCCCAATTCAATATCCGCCACCAGCGAAGCGCATAGACAAGAAAGACAGCCACGAGGATCAGCGGCGTCTCTGGTCAAGCGAACATGCCAAGGCCGAAAACAAGCCCACCGAGAAACCAAGTCCGAACGGAGGGCAGAAGATCAGACTTCGCTCGAGTGAGATCGAGATCATAGGCTGAAGGGGCTAGAAAGATGAGAATCGCGAGAGTGGTTAGAAATGTGGCAAGGATTTCCGTGAGGTACACGGCGACATAATTTGCCGTAAATCCTACGAACAAAGCAACAGAGAGGTGTTTGTAGAATGGTTTGCACAGCACGATTTCGCGCGAAGAATCGTTTTCGAAAAAAGCGGCCTAGCTTAGCGAGTGGTTGCTTGCCGGGAAGCTTGGCTATCGGCGGAAAGTGTCCAGCGGAAAAATCGCGAGTCGCATTTTAGGCAGCGATAGGGTTTTAGGAAGAGCATGGTCGTAAGACCTCTTTCCAAGATGCCGCGACGACGCGATCTGCGGATTCGATCGCTATGGCAAAGTGGGCAACTCAACATTGAGAATCTCCTGATGCGGCATTGACGCCGAAAAAACAAACAGATTCTGCGTCAAGGGAGAGCGTATCCTCTGTCCCATTTTGAACAGTGGCACGTAATAGCTCTAAGAGCTGGCATGTTCGAGCGAGGTCCCCGCGGTCGTTGGCCCGTGTTTCGTTGGAAAGACCTTATCTTGTAAGTGTCCAAAACGGGACAGACTCTGTGCCGTTTACAGCCTATTTTGAACACGAAGGGGTCTACCTCCTAGCCGCCCATCCGAGCAAATTTGGACGGCTTCGGTAGTCTATGTGTGCTTCGATGTCAAATCTGGCTCAGACCGAATTACAGTCCGATCTGGCAAGCTTTCGAACGGGGGGCATAGGTTCTCACAGGCGCCGGCCGCTCCGTGTTCTTTTCGTTCACCGCGATGCTGAAATCATAGAGGACTGCGTGGAAGAGCTGAAAAAGGCGCAGTTCATAGTGAGCGCCGATTTTGTATTGAATTTCGCACAATGTGGGGAACGGCTTCATTCTCAATCGTATGACGTGGTTGTTGCCGAGTACCCCTGTCCGAGCTTGAAAGGATCGCAAGCATTGCCAGCGCTCCAACAAAAGTTGCAGGAGATTCCCCTGTTGTTCGTGGCCAGCGCCAAGGGGAGTGAATCCATAGAGCAACTAGCCGCTGACGGTGCTTTCGATTACGTTGAAAGAGACCGCCTCGCGCAATTGCCCATGGCTGTTCGCCAAGCGCTGAATGAAAACAAGCTGCGCGAGGAGTTAGAGGAGGCGCGAAAAGCCCTGCGGCATTCACAATCGCTGTATCGCGCACTTTTGGAGAATCCCGCATACGGAATATATCGATGCAACGCGGAAGGCGCAATGATCGACGCGAATCAGGCTCTGGTAGCTATGCTCGGTTACGCAAGCAAGGAAGATCTCCTGGCGGCTAATCATCCGACTGAGGTCCTCTTTAACTTCGGTCAGGGCTCACCATTGTCGGGGGACTTGCCTGACGCGAAGGGAATCGAACCTGTTGAAATAGAAAGGAAGCGGAAGGACGGAACGACGCTCAGAGCCAGGTTGAGCGGCCGAGGAGTTTACGACGACAATGGAAACTTTGCTGGGTACGAAATCATCGCCGTTGACGTCACAGAACAGCGGACGCTTGAGGATCAACTGCGCCATCAGGCATCAAGCGATTCGCTGACCGGATTAGCCAATCACCGCCGCCTTTTCGAGGTGCTACAAGCGGAGATTGGCCGATCTAACCGAACCGCCCGAGAATTCTCTCTGATATTGCTGGACCTGGATGGATTGAAAGAGATTAACGATCGATTTGGCCATGTGGCAGGCGACCGGGCGCTCTGCAGGCTTGCGCAGATCCTGAGAGATTGCTGCCGGTCCATAGATACTGCGGCAAGGCATGGCGGGGACGAGTTTGCGCTGGTCCTGCCTGAGACATGCATGGCCGCCGCAACATTGGTAGCCCACCGGATTTGCGAACTGCTAGAGAAAGATGCGGAAGAGCCGGCGCTTTCGGTGAGCGTGGGAATTGCCAGCCATCCGAAGGACGCCGAAACGATCGGAACCCTGCTGTACGCCGCGGATCGGGCCCTTTATGCGATGAAAGACAAGCGGCCTAGAGCCGTTCGGGCCGGACTAACCACGATCCGCGATGTACAGGACTTGAAGAGAAGGGAAGCCAATGGATGAAAATCGATCCCGTCCGCGCGAAAGATGGCTGATTCCCGCCGCAGTTGAAAATTCGGAAGGCCGGATTCAATATGTGCTGAATGCAGAGCAGAAAATTCTTCAATCCATTTCCGCCCGAGCGCCAGTCCCCGCAATTCTGAACGAAATTTGCTGCGCTCTCGATTGTCAGATTGTGAATATGGTTTCTCTTGTCTCCCTGCCGGAGTGCGAATCGGCAAGCGTCGGTGAAGTAGCGCGGAGCGCGGCGCTTTTTGGCCTGTATCTCTTCTTTTCGGTTGGTATCTTTGCGGAGAGCGGCAAGGAGCTCGGCTCCCTCGAGATGTATTGTTGTACTCCGCGCAACGCTTCACGCAGTGAGGTTCAACTCATCGAGCGGGCGGCGTGTCTGGCCGCGATTGCAATCGAACGCGACGCGAACGCGGTCCGTAAAGTCAATGGCGGTATTCGCGTAAAGGGGCCAGCGAGAGGGAACGTGCTCGGATGGCCGGTTTCATTGAATTAATCTTTCGACAAACGGATTCTTAGTGCATCCTCGAAACTGTGACGGCGTGATGGAAGAACGCCATTGAGGAAATGGCGGCCTGCGTCAGTCGTGCAGAACGACGCTCAAAAGCGAAGTATTAATCTGCAGCCCTCCGTTGTACTTGATGAAACCGAGCTTCCTGAACTTGTTCATGAAAAAATTGACGCGAGAGCGCGTTGTGCCGATCATCTCGGCCAGCGTTTCTTGCGAGATCTTTGGAAGGACCGCCTGGGGCACGTCCTCCTTACCGTAGCGGGCGAGCAAGAGAAGAGTGCGAGCGAGCCGCTTCTCGCTCGAGTTGAAAAGCTGGTCGATCAAGTCTTCTTCGATTCGAATGTTGCGTGACAGCATGAAGGTGATGAACCGATCGGACAGGTCGTGCTGATCATGCAGCACCTTGAGCATTTCACTCTTCTCAATGACGAGCACTGTGGCATGCGATACTGCCCTGGCAATGCCCATGCGAACGGAATGACCCGCCAGGCAACCCTCGCCAAAGAAGTCGCCCGGTCCCAGAATAGCGACGACCGCTTCTTTGCCTCCCTCGCTAACGACGGAGAGCTTCACTGCCCCCGTTTGTAAGTACATGACGGTTCTAGCGGCATCCCCTTGAGAGTAGATAACCTCGGTTATCTTAAACTCCGTAATCTTTTTCGCCACGCCGGCAGAATCGAGGAAGGCTTGGGCGTCGAACCCTCTGTTTTCGCGGGAGATAGTCTTGGATTTCTTGTTTATGGGTTTCATAATTAGTTTGAGGGCTCCACCCGAGCGAGTGGGACAGGCGGGGCGATGGATCCTGCTTCCGTCTCCAAGAGAACTTCGCTCAGCGTTTCCTTATCGATTTCCTGGTACGGTTCGCTCGCCGGTTCCATTCCCGCTTGTTCTTCGACAATCTTCCTGACGACCTGCAGCGGAACTTGCATGAAATGAGTTTTCGAATTGAACATTTGAAATTTCCTCTTGTCTAGAAACTAGCAGAGGGAAACTCATACGGGTCAGATCTTTTCGAATCTTTTGAGAGGCGAAAGGAGGCGTTATAGGGCGGCGAGCGACTCGTTTAGCCGAGCCACGGATTCGCCCCCCCCCCCTCTTTTTTCCTTCTCGATTCTCTGTTTGAATCCCATTGATTTTTCACTTGTAGGACTCGCTACGATGAGATACGATAACGCCACGTTTCTTTAGCGTTTTATCGTAAGGAAGGGCTGTATGGGGAGCGCCCCGTTGAAAACCGGACCTACGCATTTCAAGACGATGGTGCAGTTGGATGTCCCGCAAGGACGCAATGGCAAGCACAAACTTATTATCACTACCATCCTCAGAGACCTTGACCGACTAAAAGCTGGCGCGGCGATCAAGGTTCCATTGGCCGAACTCGTAGGATCAAAAGAAAAAATTCGCTCCGCTCTGAATCGCGCAACTCGGAAAGAAGGCCGTAAGGTTGCGACCGCCAGCGACGCCACCTTTTTATACGTGTGGAACATGACCGAGTAACCCGAAGCGCTTTGAAGCTTTCCAAGGTGGTGCATGGGCGCTTGCTCCTACGCTTGACCCCCAAGGATTTCTGACCATCTTCTTCCTTCCAGTTCGACCCTCAAGGCAGTTCCTTCCCAAGGATGGCGGACGCACGTCGGCCAGGTGGCCGCATCCCAATAAAATCCAGGCAGACAGCAGATGCAAGCGGTCAGCTTCGCGGTATTGTTACAGACGACCACACCTAAAATTAATAGGTGGCTTGTACAGAAGTGAACAGACATGTCCGTTCTCTGAGCCCAAAATGGGTTTGCGTTGGAAGGATTGCAGTGCAGGCCAGTCCATCCCCTTCAGCTTGAAATCCAAGACCACAAAGGCTTCGGGGACCTTGAACTAGACTTGAATCGGACGGTTAGCCTGAGTCGTCAGCCCGTCTCTGCGGTCAGCCAAAGAGTTTCAAGGCTTTATGCGAGCTCTGCAGAGAAGCCGCAATTCTTGGGACTCGCGTTGAAGTGTCTCGTAGGACGGACGGAAAGGTAAAAAAGGTATGCCTCTCATTCAAATTCTCGTAGCCCTGATCGTAGTGGGTATTCTGCTGTGGCTAGTGAATAGTTTCATTCCCATGGCGGGGAGTATCAAGTCGATCTTGAATGCAGTCGTGGTGATTGTGGTGGTGTTGTGGCTCCTCAACGTATTTGGATTGTTCCACTCACTCTCGCGTATCCACGTCGGAACGTAACCACGAGTTCGTAAGCCGGCGAGGGAGATCCTGCCGGTTTTGCTGGTGGGGATTGATGATCGGAAATAAAAGGCGCACCACGCAGGACCAGTGGAGAGCGCACAACAAGTAGATGCAACGGAGATAGAAGATGAAAGCAATGGGAATGATTAATACGGCCGCGCTTTTTTTGCTTCTCGGAATCGCTGCCCCCGCACTCGCGGGTCAGGAAAAACCGGAAGAAAAGGCGAAGCCTGCGCAACACGAACAACAAGCTAAACCGGAAAAGCAGCAACAAGCTAAGGCACCGAAACAAGAACAACAGGCTAAGCCAGAGAAACAGCAACAAGCTAAAGCGCCGAAGCAGGAGCATCAGGCCAAGCCTGAAAAGCAACAGCAACAGGCCAAAGCCCCGAAACAGGAGCAACAAGCTAAGCCCGAAAGACAACAGCAACAGGCCAAGTCGACAAAACAGGCACACGTGCAGCAAGTCAAGGGTCAGCCGCACGAGCAAGCACAAGGGCAGTGGGCCCACAATGGTCAGAAAGATAGTCGCGGCCACGAGTACACCGAAAGCAGGTTTGGGCGTGACCATCATGCCCGCTTTGAACAGAACGGTGGTCGCTTTTACCAGGGGCGCCGGGAATACTCTTACGGTGGATACTGGTTCTATGCCGGAGCCTATCCGGCGTGGTTTTACCAGCAGCAGGTGTACTTCATTATGGGAGCGGACGGGCTATGGTATGCAGTTGCATACGCCAACCCTTCCTTGATGTTCCAAGTAAATATCGGATAGCGCGATAAGTGCCTGCGTGACGGAACCCGCAGCCGCGGATACCAAACAGCCTCCGCGACTCGCATTATCCGGGCGCTCGCTTCGCGATCAGCGTTGTGATGTAGCTTTTGAACCTCAGGGTTGCTCGAACATGGCCCCGAACCCGGCGCGCAAACCTATTAACGGACAGGAATACAACCGGGGCGGGGCGATGACTCCCGTTACAGGGATTCACTTGAAAAGGAGCAGACAATGCTTGGAACGATCTTGATTATCTTTTTGATCTTGGCGCTCTTTGGCGCTCTGCCGAGATGGTCGCATAGCAGAGACTGGGGTTACAGGCCGACAGGCGGTGTGGGCCTTGTCCTCGTTATCGTTGTGATCCTCGTACTTCTTGGGCGCATTTAGCAGGCAGGAGGTCAGCGATGGATGAGTCGAGGCGACATGCAATTGAGTTTCTCGAGAAAGAACTCAAGACATATTCGGCGCTTTCCCTGTTCTTGTCGAAGCGAGGACTCAGAGCGGACGTGCGAGTGGGGAAGAAAAAGGTCCTGATCAGTCCGGCCTTCTACAAAGAGAGAATCAAGGAAGCGAAGAAACTTGTGTATGAGCTCAGAAGAGCGAAGTAGGGAACCATTGCCGGAGAATGCAACTTGCATTGTCTGGCGCCTGCGGATCATCCGCGCAGCAGTAACTCTTTTCATCCTGCTCTTGTGCAGCAGCGGCTTGTTTGCGTATTCCGTGTTGACGCATGAAGAAATCGTGGATTTGGTTTGGACCAGTGAAATTCGCCCACTGCTCTTGAAGCGTTTTCCGGATCTGACCGAAGTTCAGATTACCGAAGCGCATTCGTACGCCTATGGCGGCGCCGTCATCCAGGACCTCGGATACTATCCCTTTGGCAGCGCGGAATTCAGCAACCTGGTCCACTACGTTCGCAGTGGTGACTTTGTCCGAGAACTGTTAACGCAGAGTCAGGATGCGGACGAGTTCGCCTTCGCCCTCGGTGCGCTGGCGCACTATGCGTCCGATATCGCGGGCCATCCCGCCGTGAACGCATCTGTGGCTATCCAATATCCCAAGCTGCGAGCGAAGTACGGACACTCCGTGACCTACGAGGATAACCACTCCGCGCACTTGAAGACGGAGTTCGGATTCGACATGGTGCAGGTGGCAAAGAATCGTTACGCCTCGCAGCAGTATCACGATTTCATCGGATTCCAGGTATCCAAGCCTCTGCTCGAGAGGACTTTCCCGATCGTTTACGGCGTTGAATTGAAAGACGTGCTGACCCACGAGGACCTTGCCATTGGCTCGTATCGTTTTGCGGTCAGCCGCATGATTCCGCAAATGACGCAGATCGCACTTCGCACCCATAAAAAAGACATCATGAAGGAAAGGCCGGACTTCGCCAAAAAGAAATTCCTGTATCGGCTTTCGCGGTCGCAATACGAAAAAGAGTGGGGAAAGGACTACACAAAGCCAGATTTTGGCACTCGCGTGTGGTCCGCGATCTTGCGATTTATGCCCAAAATTGGGCCCTTCAAGGCGCTGGCGTTCAACAACCCTACGGCGCAGACCGAAGACTTGTACTTCAAGAGTATCAACACGACTGTGGACCAGTACCGTATCTACTTACAGCAAGTCGGCGCTGGATCGCTGGAGCTTGCGAACACGGATTTTGACACTGGCAAAGCAACCCAGGCCGGCGAGTACGCATTGACGGACGACACTTATGCAAAGCTGTTGGGACAACTGGCGGAGCACAAGTTTGATCTGACATCGCCTGATCTGCGCGGAAATATCCTCAACTTCTATTCGGATCTTTCTCTCCCTTTTGACACCAAGAAGGACGCGGGGCAATGGCAAAGCGTCTTGGTGTCGCTGGATCAATTGAAGTTGGTCACCCCAAGTACGAGCGTTGCACCCGCTGTCTTCCAGCAGATGCCTAGATAGGGCCGCGAGGCCAAGGGGAGTCGTTGCCCATATCGAAAATCAGCAAGCGCATCTGCGGACTAGCCGTCACGACGGTGGCGCTCGCTCTGCACTTTTACTACATACGCGAACTTCTGGTTTCCGTGGCTCTATTTAGCGTGGGTTTCCTTCTTCTGGCGTTCCTTGTTTTTGCGGCCGTCCTCCTCTGGTGGGTTAGCGAGCAGTTGGCAAACGGGGCTGGACCGGCGTCGCGAAAGGTGATGGCGTGGTCCCGCCGCCAGATCGCCACATACGAAAAGCCTTGAGCACCGGACAAACCTTTCATCGAATACAAGCGGTTGTCAGCGGTTTTCGATGGGCTAGGCTCCGAATCTGCGTACTTCGCCCCGAAAACGACGCTGTTTCAGCCGAGGGTTCCCCCTCCTCGCCGCACATGCAAATAAACAGCAAAAGTGTGCTCAACTGCACAGAATCTGCCGACGCGGCGTACTAAGCTACTTCCTCCAGCAACACATCGATTCGTAAAGTCTTGGGAGGAAATGGAAATGAAGTTCGTAAACACGATTTTCGCAGTGTTTGCACTCACACTGCTCGGAGCCACGTTAGCCTCTGGCGCTCGAGCCGATGAGTGGAACAAAAAAACTGTAGTCACTTTCAATCAGCCGGTCGAAATTCCAGGGAGAGTTCTTCCCGCCGGAACGTACACGTTCAAACTGTTAGATTCAGCTGCCGATCGCCATATCGTTCAAATCTTCAATGCAGACGGGACCCAAATCATCGCCACTATCCTGGCTATCAATGATTACCGATTGCAGCCCACGGGCGATACCGTTATGAAGTTCAACGAGCGACCGGGCGATTCTCCGGAAGCTCTCCGCGCTTGGTTTTATCCGGGCGATAACTTCGGGCAGGAATTCGTCTACCCAAAGGTTCGCGCGATGCAGCTGGCACAGACTGAGAAAATCGCCGTTCCGGCGGTCGAACTTGACACACTAGATGACAATGCGATCAAGACAGCCCCGATCGTTGCTATCACGCCCGACGAGAAGGAAGTGGAAGTAGTCACGGTTTTTCAGACCACTCCGCCGCCCGCCGCTGATACAACTCCGGCGCCCGTCGCAGATGCAGCTCCTGCGCAGGCCCAAGCTGCTCCGGCCACGGAAGCCAAAGAATTGCCGCACACGGCCAGTAACATGCCGCTGATTGCATTGGTTGGTGGTTTGTTCATCAGCCTTGCGCTTGGCCTGGTATTTGTCCTCAAGCTCGCTTCGTAAGCGAACGCAACTCCCCACGTCGCGGACGCGATCTCACGATCACGTCCGCGCTGTGAGAAGGTCTTGTCGTGATCTTCATTCCAAACCGGCACAAGCACTATCTGGGCAAAGAATACTTTCTCTTTGCTCCTTTGTTGATTTCTCTGAGCATTTTCGGCTTCGCGCCGTCTCTCACAACGGATCTTGCCGTTAACGGCGGGGGCCAAGCAGAAATTGCCGTGAATAGCAGTCTCGTCCTGCTTCCCGTCAACGTTACCGACTCGCGCGGAGCATTTGTCGCTGGTCTGAAGCGTGATGACTTTCGAGTATTTGAAGATGGCCGACTGCAACATCCTACCGTATTCGAAGAGCGAGATACTCCGGTCACCCTTGGACTCATTGTTGACCACAGCAGAAGCATGGGCAACAAGCTCGCGGACGTCGTCGAGGCAGTGAATTCCTTCGTACATTCGAGCAATCCCCGTGACGAAATGTTCGTCGTGGATTTCAACGACGACGTTTCTGTTGAACTCATGGGGGGTAAAGCATTTTCGAGCGATCCCAAAGATCTTCGGGAAGCACTTACCGCCGTGTCCGCACGAGGACGAACCGCGCTCTACGATGCGGTTAGCGAGGGTCTCCTTCACTTGCAGTACGGGCACTTGAGCAAGAAGGCGCTCATTATCATCAGCGACGGTGGAGACAATGCCAGCCATCTTAAGTACTCACAGGTGTTGGCACAGGCTCGTCAATCACAGGCGGTGATCTATGCGATCGGGCTGGTCGGTTCGGACGACGAAGAAGAAAACCCCGGCCTCCTCCGGCGGCTGTGCAAAGATACGGGTGGAATTGCATACTTTCCGCACGGTGGCGAGAGCGTTGCAAGCGCATCGACCGAAATAGCTCAAGACCTTCGCGAGCAGTACGTGCTTGGCTATTCGCCGCAGAATATGAATCACCCGGATGCTTTTCGAAAGGTCGAAGTAAAAGTCATTGCGCCGGGCCGCGGCCGGTTACGCGTGCGAACTCGGCCGGGTTACACGCCTGCTGCGGAAAAACTGCCCTCCGCGGAGCTCAGGCCGGAGGCGAGATGAGTCTACCCTCTCCACCAATGAAAGTGCTCACACCGTGGCAAACGAAGATCCTCCGTGGTGCTTGCTACTTGCTTTTTGCGTTAGGGATTCTCGCGCTCGGCTATGCCGGCATCGTTTTCGCCGATTCACATATCTATCAGGCAGTTGAAATCCACAAACTCGAAGTCACGAGCGCTCCGCCAGCCCCGCGCATCTTGGCCAATGGCGATGTGCTTGGTGAACTTCAAGTTCCTCGATTGGGGCTAGATGCGATCGTGGTTCAGGGCGACTCCGATGCCGATTTACGCCGGGCTGTTGGCCACCTTTCCGACTCGGCTCTGCCAGGCGAGCGGGGCAATGTCGCATTGGCCGGTCATCGAGACACCTTTTTCCGCCCGCTCCGCAACATTCGCGTGGGGGACGAAATTAAATTTAAGGCTTGGCAGGGCAGTTATGAGTACGTTGTCGAGTCGATCGAAGTCGTGGCCCCCACGGACCTTCGCGTTCTGGAATCCTCGGCAGAGCACGACCTCACGTTGCTTACGTGCTTCCCGTTCCACTATGTAGGTCCGGCGCCAAAGCGTCTCGTCGTCCGCGCACGTGAGGTTGGAGGAATCGTGGGCGAAGAACCCGCGAGAAAAACTGGAGCCAATGTCGTTGGCGGCCAGCCATAGCTCCATGAGATTTCCGAAGCAAAGTACCAGGCAAAGTACCGAGGCAACTACAGGGAAATGCGAAATACCTTCGATTAGGGACGATCCTGCGCAGCGTCAGGCTCGCTCTGTCTGCGAAATCCCCAAGGAAATAGTCAAAAGTGTGCTCAAGTGAACAGACCCTCGCATTCGCAAAGCCTACTATTGAGTTCGCTTGAAACCCACCAGAGATAATTGTTAATCGCCGTACAAGCGCTCAAGGCAAGGGTTTCTCGTGAGATTGGAATTGCAATGCTTTGGACTATTTTCGTGGTCTTGTGTGTCCTTTGGCTTCTAGGAATGGTGACGTCCTATACGTTTGGGGGATTTATTCACGTCCTTCTCATCGTGGCTTTGGTCTTATTCATATTCAACTTGATTCAGGGCCGAAGGCGCATCGTCTAGCTGCGAAAACGAAGAATATGAAACCGATTATTTGGGTTGGAATTCTTCTTATAGTTTTAGGCGGCCTTGCTCTCGCCTATCACGGGTTCAATTACACGCATCGCGAACATGTAATGGATGTAGGTCCCATGCACGTTACGACGGAGACTCAAGACCGACTTCCCATTCCACCGATTCTTGGCGGGATCGCGCTAGTCGGAGGAATTGCTTTACTAGTGGTTGGGGGCAAGAAAAATTCTTAGGACGCAACCGCAATGACGCCTGCCTGAGGGCCGAGGCACGAACAACATTCTTCTTAATGGAAATGAGTTGAAGGTTCTTCCACTCCAGATTGTGAAGTAGTTAGGGTTCACCAAAGAAGTTAAGACCGGGAGGTCTAAAGATGAAGAAACTTTTGGTTACAGCAGCATGTCTTACTTTCGCAGCGGGTGCGGTATATGCCCACAAACTGAATAAAGAACAGAGGCGTCTCGAGGAATGTGGCACTGTGATGCAGGAAGTTCTGCACATTCCAGAAAACATTCCACATGATCTTTTGAACAAAGCCGAGTGCGTTATCGTGATCCCATCCGTCAAAAAGCTGGCTTTTGGAGTCGGCGCAGACTACGGACGCGGCGCGATGGTTTGCCGCACGGGACAGCATTTCCGCGGACATTGGGGAGCCCCAGCGATGTACGCGCTGGAGGGTGGCAGCGTTGGGTTCCAAATCGGCGGAGAAGCGACCGACCTGATCCTTCTAGTCATGAACGATAGCGGCATGAACTCGATTCTCAGCAGCAAAGTCAAGCTAGGCGGAGACGCTTCCGTTGCCGCAGGTCCTCTGGGGCGTGATGCTTCCGCGGACACCGACGCTTGGATGAAGGCTGAAATTCTCAGCTACTCTCGTTCACGCGGCGTGTTTGCCGGCGTTTCCCTCGAAGGCTCCACGATTCGCCCCGACGATGATGCCAGTGCGGACGTGTATGGCCACCCAATGAAGGCGAGTGAGATTGTCCGCGGCGAACATACCGGCGTACCAGCAACAGGCCGCCATCTCGTTAGCGTCCTGGAAAAGCATTCACCGGAGAACGAATCAGAACGCGCTTCGAACCAGTAATTTCAATCCCCCGGATGCCGGGATTTTTTTAATCCCGGCATCCGGGCAATCTCCAGAACCGAGATTCAGCGAAAAGCTTCGCCAAACTCTCAAGAGAGGCCATCCGCAAAGGGCGCGCTACCCGCGCCACTTTTGCAGGGTGGCCTTTCGTTTTTTCACATCATCCAGCGCATAGCATGCGTAGCGAGTGAAAACGGATTGTTTGTACCTTTGTGAGGGAGAACTCGCGGCGGCGCTGCGATGGACCTACTTGTGACGGCGGTCGTTACTATGCTCAGCATGCCCGTTGGCATCCAACCAGCTCAAGAGAGCACGAATGCTGCCGTGCGCCAGGGCAATACTTGAATCGGCGGCGCCGTAATAGAGATTGATGGTGTCCCCGTCCGCCGCCACTGTATAGCCACAGGGAAAAACAACGTCTTGCACGTCTCCCTGCCGCTCGTACTCCTCTTCGGGGGCAAACATCCAGGAATCCCCGCGGACAAGGCAATTTTCCGGCTTTTCAAGATCGAAGAGGGCCAAGCCCAGACGATAGATGGAACTCGAAGGCGTCCTTCGCACCCCGTGGTAAATCATCAGCCAGCCTCTGGAAGTCTCAATCGGCGGCGGCGACATCCCAATTTTGTTGGCGTCCCACCAGGCTCCACGGCGAGCTTCGAGCATCAGCTTGTGGTTCCCCCAATGACGCAGATCCGGAGAGTAAGAGATCCATACGTGGGCTCCGAGCGGCGTCATCGGCCGATGGATCAACGCCCAGAACCCGCCGATTCTTCGGGGCAGCAGTGCGGCGTCCTTGTCATCGGGTGACATCACCACACCCAGTCTTTCGAAGCTCCGAAAGTCATTCGTGAGCGCCAATGACACTCCAGGACCACCGCGAGAATACGAAGTGTACGCCACGGCAAATTTTTTGAGTTCAGGTAAGTAGGTAATACGCGGATCCTCAATGCCCCAGATCTCCTCGGGGTATCGATCTGCATCGGGTGCCAGAGTGGGCTCGCGATCGATCTGCCATCCGTCAACGCCATTCATCGAGCGCGCGGCGCATAAATGCGAAAGTCCGCGCCGGTCTTCCACTCGGCAAAGCAGCAGCGTGGAACCATCCGGCAGCATGGTCGCCCCGGCATTAAATACGCTGTTCATCGAATACGGCCAATCCTTTCCCGTCAAGATTGGATTACCGGAGTGCCGCCGAAACAAAGTTTCATATTGAATCATTGTGGCCTTTGGCGAGAATCTCAATACGTTCATGGATGTCTTTTCCTAAAATTCTGTTCAGGCTTTACGACAAGGGCTTCCCGCTTCAGATCGTTTTCCCCGTGCCGTCATAGTGTTCGAGCTGCCGCATTTCCAGAAGCGCCATCAGAAAGGACAAGGTGGACTCCGCGCCTTGATTTTCATTGGCACGATCTGGATGTAAGCCGTCCCGACATCCCCCGGTCGCCGGATCATAGAGAGCGATTTGCAGATCGTTATCTCCCAAGAACCAATTGAAAGCTGACCACGCTTCTTTGCGCCAGCGGCCTTTACCGGTTGCACGGTAGGCTTGGAGAGCTGCCGACACGGCTGCACATGCCTCCACGGGTTGCTGGTCGAAGCGCGCCTTCTCCGTTGTTTTGGCATAGAAGCCTTCCGAGCCAATGGGCACGAAATGGCCTTTTATGTCGCACCGCTGAAGCGTGACCAGCCAGTCCAACGCTTCGAGGCCTGCCGATACCATCTCCTCGTTCCCGGCGCGCACTCCCGCTCGCAATAATGCCTGCGGCAATCGTGCATTGGAGTAGGCCAGCCCATTTTCAAACCACTTCCAGCTATCCGATTGATGCGCGCGGTATGAATTCAGGAGTCGATTTGCAAGTGCGTCTGATGCGCTGAGCGCAGCGCGGTCCCCTGGGAACGAGTCGAGATATTCCTGGAGTCCCAGCAAGGCGAAAGCGCAAGCACGCGGACTCTTGAATTCGACAGCCGCGGGAACAGCAAGTTCGAACATACGGCCCGCGGCTCCTCGCAATCCCACGTTTTTTGATCGCCCGAGCACGGTCCCCAACCCCCAGAGCGCTCGCCCATGGCTGTCTTCTGATCCTTCCACTTCATGCCATTGGCATTCGTAAGTAAGGGAATTTCGAAAGCGCTTGGTGACGGGATCAAACGCGTGCCACAGGAAAGCCAGGTAGCGAGAAGCCAAGTCGGCAGAATTCGCCGGAGCGTGGACACCAATCTCTTCCAGCAGTGTGGTGACGATCAATGCGCGCGCGTTGTCGTCGGTCGAGTAGCCCTCCGGATAGTTCGGGACCACGAAAACCGCATGCTCCACCATTCCCGTATGGTCAGTCATTCGATACAGGTGATCCAGTTTGATAGCGGGAAGGCGGTCGAGCTTCTTTTCGGTGTTTTGCGCCAGATAGGTGGCACGTGGATTTCGCAAACGCTCGTTATAGATGCGTTCAAAACTCTTCATGTACTTTTGTGCTGCGCGGCTCCAAACCATGTCTCTCGCATATAGATAAGCGCGTTTCCGCATAGCATGCATTGCGGTGCCATTGTCCAGCAGTTCCACCGTTTTTGCCGCGATTGCCCCGGGATCGTCAAAGGGAACAAGCGCGCCCCGCTCGTCGTCCAAAAGTTCGATGGCATGCAGGTAGGGCGTCGAAATGATGGCTTTGCCGGCGCTCAATGCATAAGATAGCGTGCCGGAAACGACTTGCCCCTTGTGCTTGTAAGGCGTGATATAAATGTCCGCCGCCCCGATCAATTCCACCATTTCCTGGGGACTCACGAAGCGATTGCGAAAAATTACATTGGCCTCAACGCCAAGATCGCGCGCCAATTTCTGCAAGTACTCTCGGTACTTGTCTCCTTCTCGCCGCAAAATATGCGGGTGGGTTACGCCGGAAACCATGTAGACAACATTGCTGTGACGCGCCAGGATCGCCGGCAGCGCTTTTATGACATTCTCAATGCCCTTATTCGGGGAGAGCAGGCCAAACGTAAGTAAAACCTCTTTTCCCTCCGTACCAAAGGCGTCCTTGTAAAAACTCGGGTCGGTGAACGGCAGATCCGGGATTCCATGTGGAATCAGATCGATCTTCTCAGCCGGGACGTGAAACACTTCTTGCAGGATCTCTGAGGACTGCCGGCTCATCACGATGAGCCGGTCCGAGAGTGTTGCAATTTCCTCCATTACGGCGCGTTGTGCCGGATTTGGGTCGCGAAGTACGGTGTGGAGCGTCGTTGCGATTGGCATTCGCAGACGCCGCAGAAGCTCCAAAATGTGTGCCCCGGCGTTGCCTCCAAAGATTCCGTATTCGTGCTGCAGGCAGACCAAATCGATATTGCTGAAATTCAGAAAGTCGGCCGCCTGTCGGTAGGTTGCCAGGCTATCTTCGGACAACTCGAACCGCACCCTGGCCGGATAGTCATAGCCTTCTTCCGTATCGTTGACCGGCAGCGCCAGAAGTTCCGCAGCGCCGAATTCCGCATGGATAGCGTCGCACAAGTCCGTCGTGAACGTTGCGATTCCGCAATGCCGCGGAAGATAATTGCCGACGATCGCGATTCTCCCTGGGAGTCCGGAGCGCAGTTGTGCAACTGTGAGCTTGAGCACCGTCTCGTCTATTACAAGGGACGTCGAATCCATCAAATCCATGGTTTCCGAGGGGAGCATTGTTTTCGGCAAGGACATTGATTTTCCTGTAACTCCTTGACTGGCGGAAAATCACCGCATAGTCGTCCAAGAAGAGCTCAGCTTGGACACGCAGTGACACCCTCACTTTTCGGCCAAGACCCAATCAAGTCCGGGTTACGAAGGGGAGCGAATTGCTCTATTCGTGCAAGACAACCGTTAACAACGACTTATTGACCGTAATTTTGCCGTTGTATTCGATAAATCCCAGTTTTCTGAATTTGTTCATGAAGAAATTCACGCGCGAACGTGTAGTTCCCACCATGCTCGCCAGAGTCTCCTGCGAGACCTTCGGCAGAGTGCGAATCGGCTGATCTTGCTTTCCATAGCGCGCTAGAAGCAGGAGCGTGCGCGCCAGGCGTTTTTCACTTGAGTTGAAAAGCTGGTCGATTAGATCTTCCTCCACCCGGATGTTGTGCGCGAGCATATATCGGATGAAATGGTCGGATAATTCTTGCTCTGTATGAAGGACGCGGAGTAGTTCGTTCTTATCGATGACGAGAATCGTGGTCGGTGTGACGGCTGCGGCCGTGCCCATCCGAACCGTCTGACCTGCCATGCATCCCTCGCCAAAAAAGTCAGTCGGGCCAAACATCGCGACCACCGCTTCCTTCCCTGACCCGTTTACCACGGACAGTTTGATGCCGCCCTTCTGGACGTACATTACGCTGTCCGCACCGTCGCCTTGCGAGTAAATCGACTCGTTTCGCCGGTATTCCACAATTTTTCTCGAAACTCCTGCGGTATCGAGGAAGACCTGCGGGTCGAAGGAGCCGTTTTTACTTTTTTTCTTGGGGCTTGCTGGTTTCATATTGAATTGGGGGCGCCACCATCACGCGACCGCTCCACGGCCATCCTCAGCATAACAAGGCGCTTCCCCCCGAAACTGTGCAAAAGAGGACATTCAACCGTTTTGAAGGTGTTCCCTTACGAGTGTTCAATTCGGGACAGACGGCGGAACTCGGGCAGATGAATATACCGGGGCTGGCATAAATCGGTGTGTTACTAAGCAGTTAGTGCGACACGTATCTGCGTTCGTCGCCGGTTGGCTACAAGAAGTGTGTGGAGTTTTGTAACTGGGTGAAGAGGAGAAGCCGATGCGCATCATATTGAAGGTGAGCAAGATTTGGATCCCGGCGTTCCTATTGGCTGTCCTAATGGCAGGGTGCGGCGACCCGGACGTGAATTCCGGCGCAGGGAAACCTGGTAACCCCCTAACTCCGCCCGCGGTGATCACTGTAAATCCTCTCACCGGCTCTACCTTCACCTGCGGTAATCCCGTCGTTATAAATGCAACCTTCAGCAAGGCGATGAACCCCGCGACCATCAACTCCATGACCTTCACATTGACCACCGGCGCCACGAGCGCCGCTGGAGCAATCACCTATGTGGCGGCTACAAATGTTGCCAGCTTTATGCCCTCCGCCCCTCTTTTGCCAAACTCCCTGTATGTCGCCACTATTACCACTGGGGCGAAAGACACCTTCGGCAATGGGCTGCCCGTTAATTTCTTTTGGTCCTTCACAACATCCCCGGCTTGCCCGCCAGCCACGGTGATCGCGGTAACTCCTCCCAACGGCTCTACCCTCACCTGTCCCAACACCGCCGTTATCACCGCAACTTTCAGCACGGGGATGAATCCCGCGACCATCAACCCCACGACGTTTACTTTGACGGGGACAGGCGGCGCCAGTATAGCTGGGGCAGTCACCTACGTCGCTTCCACCAATGTTGCCACCTTCACTCCCTCGGGCGCTCTTTCGCCCAGCCTTCTTTACACCGCCACTATTACCACCGGAGCGACGAATACCTCCGGCACCCCGCTCGCCGCTAATTTCGTTTGGTCCTTTACAACTTCACCTACTTGCGTTCCCCCCGGTACAGCCATACCTCTGGGAGCGGCCTGCAGTTTCGGCATTCTGGCAGGCTCCACGGTCACCAACACGTCAACAACTGCGGCGCCTACCAACGTTAGTGGTGATGTGGGCGTGTCGCCAGGAAGTGCGATAGTTGGATTTCCACCGGGAAATTTAACGGGCACGCTACATGCGGCCGATTCAGTTGCCGCGAGCGCCCAGGTTGATTTAACCACTGCCTATAACGATGCTGCAGCAGCACCAGGCGGCGCTATTCTTCCCGCGGACATAGGCGGGTTGACTCTCGCCCCTGGCGTTTATAAAACGACCAGCGCCCAGCCCTCGCTGGGAATCACCGGCAATCTCACCCTCAGCGGCCCCGCCAGCGGGGTCTGGATCTTCCAGGTCGTGTCCACACTCACCACCGCCGCCGGTAACAGTCAAGTCATCATGGCAGGCGGCGCCACCTCGCACAACGTGTTCTGGCAAATAGGCAGTTCAGCGACCCTGGGAACAAACACAACTTTCGCAGGAACCATTATGGCTCAGGCTTCTATCTCGTTAAATACCGGCGCCACCCTGAATGGCAGAGCGCTGGCCCGGACGGGTGCCGTCACATTGATCAGCAATACGGTGAATGTGCCGCCCTGTCCATGAGGCATTCGCTAGCGGACCGGCTTGCGCTTGATCCACTAGCGGGGTCTCTCGAAATGAATGGTTTCTCGTTATCAAAGTTCGGAGGAATATTCGCATGTTATCTCATTCAAAGGGTCGCCTTGCCCATCGCCTAACCATTCTTTCGGCAATGATAGCTACCCTGTGTGCTTTTGCAACTCTCGCCGCAGCTCAGGACCAGCCTCCTCCCAAGCTGGAGCTTTTCGGCGGATACTCCTACATTTATCCCGGCGCGACTATCAACGGCCAACTTCCAGGCGCGCTGCTACCCCTGAGCAGCAATTTGGAATCGAACCCCCGCGGCATTGGCGCCAGCGTAACCTATGACTTCAACCGTTGGCTGGGAATCTCTTTCGATACTAGCGACTATTGGAGTAGCGGTGAAACCACCGTAGCCAAAACGATTGATGACGCCGGACTCAACAACTTCTCCATCGGCCCAAAGGTAACGTTTCGCCACCATCGTTTGTCCCCTTTTCTGGAGGTCTTGGTGGGCGACCATCGCCTTACGCCGGAAGCCTTCCATAATGTCAACAAGTTAGGCGCCATGTTCGGCGGCGGTGTCGATCTCAACCTTTCCAGGCACGTTGCCCTGCGGTTGATAAGAGCTGATTTTGTAATCTCGGATTATCGGTTTGGTGCTCCGGCCGTGACGCCGTCCACCGATATCCGCGGCCTCCGTGCAGAAACGGGCGTCGTTTTTATGTTCGGTGGCGGAGAAGCTCCACTACCACCCACGGCAGCTTGCTCGGTACAGCCAACTGAGGTTTTTGCTGGCGAGCCCGTGACGGCGACTGCCACTGGCTCCAATTTCAATCCCAAGCGTACTGTTACATACCGTTGGAATGGCACGGGAGTAAAAGTAAGTGGCAGCGAAGCCTCCACTCAAATTGACACCGCAGGCCTGGAACCGGGCTCCTATGAAGTCACTGCCAATCTAAGTGATGGCCGAAAAAATGGTTCCGCATCCTGCAGCGCTAGGCTTACCGTGAAAGCGCCACGTCCTCCGGTCATTTCGTGTTCCGCGGATCCGGCCACCGTCCAAACAGGCGGTTCCTCAACCATCACCTCGACAGCCAGCAGCCCCGACGGCCGCAGACTTATCTACAGCTACTCCGCCACAGCAGGCGAAATCTCCGGCACCGGTGCTTCCACTACCTTGAATACACAAGGCGCGCAACCCGGCCATATCACCGTTACTTGCAACGTTAATGACGACCGCAGTCCGGCCCTCACGGCCTCTTCCACCACCACGGTGGACGTGGAAGCTCCGCCGCCGCCACCTGCCCCGGCTCCCGAGATCAAGCAGTTGGAAGCCAAGCTGGCTCTCCACAGCATTTATTTCCAAACCGCTCGGCCCACGGCCGAACATCCCGAGGGTGGCCTTCTGGAAAGTCAGGCAGACATTCTGAAAACCCTGGCCGAGGACTACCTAAATTATCTGAAGTACATGCCTGACGCTCACTTAATCCTTAGCGGCCATGCCGATCCGCGCGGCTCCGTGGAATACAACAAGAAACTCACTGAGCGCCGCGTCGAGCGCACTAAGGCTTTCCTCGTGGAACACGGTGTTCCAGCGGATCACTTCGAGCTGAAGGCGCTCGGCGAAGAGGAACAACTGACCGCCGACCAAATCAAACAACAAATGGTAGACAATCCCGACTTGACTCCTGACGAGCGGCAAAAAATGCTGCGCAATCTCCGTGTGCTCGTCCTGGCCAACAATCGTCGCGTGGACGTCACTCTCAGCACCACCGGACAACAGTCTGTTCGTAGCTACCCGTTTAACGCAAAGGATTTCTTGGCCCTGATCAGCATCAAGGGCGGAGAAAAGAAGCCGCCAGTTAAGAAAAAGCAGTAACTGTATCGCCTTTACGCGGCCTGTCTTGGCTGGTTCAACGGAGTGGGCGGCCAGTATTCGGGGGCATCGACGTGCCCCCGATTTCCCATTCGACCCGGATATAAGCTGTCCCTATGCCTCTCGGGAGCTGAGTTCGTATTTTTTATCGTTCGCATTCGAAAGAACAATCCTCGGACATATTCACTCTTCATTGCACCACGATAATATGCGACGGAACGCCGGACCGTAAATAGCAGTTTTGCTTCATTCCAGTCGGATCCTCACGCAGCAATTCCCGTGGGGGAAGCAATTTCGAAATGAAAAGTCCCAGCGCGCGGAAATTGCGGTTGTCAGCTGGCTCACCTAAACGAAGTGTCGCCGCCGATCAGAAAAGTTTTCTCCGAAGTGTGCGATATTGAACAGTCGTTCATTTTCAGAGGAACTACCATGTAGGGGTCGACGGCGAGAAGGAGCGATATTGTCCGGCACCATGGCTGGGACGGACGGCATCCCTCCCCTCGCCGTTTTCCTCATCAGCTGGAAATCGCTCTTCCTCCAGGATCGCTGGCAAGTCTTGAAGAGTTTTATGTTTGTACGCAGAGTAGCCGCCCTTCTGTAATCAAACGGTATTTCGAGATGCGGTCGTCTAATAGAACAGCAAGTCATTCCCATGCTCCACAACCAGAATGGCTTTCAGGACGGACCCACATTTGTTGCGCCTGCTGAGGACGCGGTAACGGCAATCACCTTGTGGGACTCAGTCGTTGGTAATTAGCAAATGGCCGCGTTCATTTTTGCTGCGGTAGATGCCGTGCGGAAGGTTCCCAGGTGACATGCAAGGAGTCGTTGGTATGAACGTCATCGCCAAGCTGCAACCCTGTTTTCCAAACTCTTTGAGTCCAATGCCAACCGGCGAATTCGGGAGCTGGGGCGATTCTTTTCCGGGGAGTTCGCCACTCAAGTAAGCGTCGATGTCCTTTTCCATTTCCACGGGGAAGGGCGGGGCGGGCCCATCAAGCTTCTCATGGTAAATATTCAGCATGATTTCTCTGAACACGGGAAGCGCGGCGCGGCCTCCGGTTTCCTGTCTTCCCAGTGAATGGTTGTCATCAAAGCCGATGCGTACTGCCACGGTGATCCCCTCGGGCCCATACGTGGATCCTACAAAAAGAGCGTCTCGGTAGCCGTTTGTCGTGCCCGTTTTTCCCATCACGGGGATTGGAAAGGCGCTCGAGTCCAGCGCATGCGCGGTCCCCGAAGGGATGCGCACCACTCCGCGCAGCCCTTCTTGGATCAGCGTCAACGCTATGCCGGCCGCATTCAAATCGCAGCAAGGCGGCTGGCGGCTGTAAACAATTTCTCCGCTTGCGTCTTCGATCCGATCAATCACGTGTGGGTCCGCGGATATGCCGCTGGCCATTGCGCGATATGCGTTTGCAAGTTCGAGCAAAGAGAGTTCGGACGCTCCAAGGGCTGTGCTCGCGTACGGCTCCAGCTTCGTGTGGACTCCCAGATCGCGCGCTGTCTTCAAGACAGAATCCATGCCGATCTGCTCGGCAATCCAAATCGTGGCCGCATTTCTAGATTCCGCGAGCGCCTGCCTCACTGGGATCATCCCCTTGAATTCGCCGTCGAAGTTCGAGATCCACTTGAGTGGACGATTCCTGGCGTCATCCACTGAGATAGGTTCGTCGGGCACGAGGGTGTCAAGGTCGAAACTGCCTCGCCGGAAAGCCGCGAGGTACACTATGGGCTTCATCGTTGAACCCGGTTGCCGCAGCGACTGCGTGACGCGGTTGTAGTCGCTGTACCGGTTGTTATGGCCTTTGAAAACCTCCCGCCCTCCCGATTCCGCGAGAATGGCGGAGTCGCTGTTTCGCAGAACAACCACCGCCCCCTGAATCAGCCCCGCGCTTCGCGGGTGCCGTTTCTCATACAGCCTTAAGCCCTCTGCCAGCCCGGCGTTCGTAATACGCTGGATGCGGCTGTCGATCGTCGAATAAACCCGGATATGCCCTTCCATGAGCTGACCTATACCGGGGCTGGCTGCGGGCCCGAGTTGGGTACTAACTGCTTTCAGTTCTTCGAGAACATTTTCTGCAGCCGCAGGCGCTTCGGTGGGTTCAGCGACATGAACGGCTAGCCGAATCGGCATTTGCTGGAAGTGATGCGCGGCCTCTTCGGAAAGAAAGTGATTCTCGGCCATGAGAGCCAAAATCTGGTTCCGTCTGCGCAGGGGCTTCTGTACGTCTGCGCCTGTGGGTGCGTATTCGCCGGGAGATTTGGTGATCCCCGCGAGCAGCGCGGCATCGTCCGCGTCCTCCGCGGTAAACGACTCAATCGCTTTGCCGAAATAATATTGCGAAGCTGCTGCGAAACCGTAGCGTCCATTTCCCAAATAAATGAAGCTCGCATAGCGCGCAAACAGCTCTTCTTTGGCTCTCTGTTTGGATCCATAGTGCTTCCGCATCTCTCTCTCAATCCACAAAGAAAGACGTATCTCCTCCACTTTCCTCAGTAGCTTGTTGGTGGAAGGGACTCCGAGGAAGCACTCCAATAACCGGGGGAGTGGGCCGTAGTGTTGTGGCTTGTTGCCGTTTTCCGTGCTGGTAAACTTTTGCAGAAAGTAGCCGCGCACGAGCTGCTGAGTAATCGTCGAGCCGCCTTGCGGAAACATCAGCGCCCCATGCTGGGGATCCGCACCCTTAGCGCTTTTTAAGTGAGCGAGCATGGCCCGAATGTTTGTCTTGGCTAGAACGCGCAGGAAGACGGAATAATCCACTCCGGAGTGCCTGAAAAAGTTTTCATCTTCGGCCGAGAGTATCGCCTCCCGTACGACTGCGGGAATGTCCTGGTATTGGATGATTTGGCGTCGTTCTCGCGCCAGCTCAAACAGAACTTCACCATTCGCGTCGTAAACGTAACCTGTGGTGGGAGGCTCAAACCGAATGAATGCCTCCGGATCCGGCAAATTCGTGCGGTTGTAGCTGACGTAAAAGATCGCGAGTATTGCAAACAGCACCGGGAAAGCAGCAGCTATGCCTGCAATCAGGAAAACTCGCCGCGCCCGGCGTGTGCTCGTTGCGGTCTTAAGCGCCCGGAATAAGCCTTGAAAAAACTTTACTACGGTTGAGTGTGTGTTCTGCAAACGAGCTATACGTTCAAGGTGCGGCCCCTTGCTTACGAGCAGCGTTTGCGCACCTTCCCAAGAATCAAATTCTCAGACACACCACACTGGCAGGTAGAACGGAAAAAAGCTGTTCGATATGGTTCACATTCCGAAACTCGAGCCGGGCCATTTCTACCATCTCAAGCCATGTTAGGGGGGCCACCGGTCTGATTTATCGCTGCGCAAGGAATCACCCTTCGTTCAAAGGGCATCGAATCGAATGGCACTTCGCTCACGAGAGTGAGGGGCCATCCGCTGGTCCTGGTCGGGGGTAGCGACCTTGGAGGATGGCCCTCTCGTTATGGGGGCACGACCTGACTGAAGCTCTCCCGAAGTCCGGATTCACATCCGAGAGGAGCCCGCCGACAGGTCTACAGAACCTGCGCCGCACTCGTCCGGCTTCCATCCGAACCAAATTCGTAGAACGGCGAGGGAATGAAAAGAACTCGGCCCAGCCCTAGCTTTCCGGTCCCTCACATTGTCCCCTCGCCGTTTATGCAGGCATCCTACAATCCTCAAAAATAGGCGTCTGTTCATTTCTGCACACAGTTATTTTGTGGGTGATCGTTGCTGTCATCGAGTACGGCCGATAGTAGTTCTCAAGACGAGGAGTTTGTTTTAGATAAAAAATTGGCTTTTCGCACCGCACGACGTCCTAGCGATTGTTCAAGACGCTGTATCTCGGTACTGGGAACACCCGTTCATGGGGAATCGGCATCCAAGCCCCAAAAGGGAAGTGGCTGAGCGTTTTGAGATTCACTTGGGATTAGCGGCGCTGGTTTGTGCCGGCACTTCGGCGTCAGGAGGATAGACGATGATCTCGACGGTGCCCCAGCCAGAATTGGGAGTCGCGCCTTTTCCTTTGCCGAGCCCCATGGTTTTCAGTTGCGTATCGTCAAACGAGAAATTGTTGATCAGGTAGTCTCGAACCACCATGGCGCGCGCTTGTGTAAGTACCACATCCTTGTGTTCGTCGCCCACATCGCCTGTTGAAACAACGACCACGGCCACGCCAAACTCCGTGTCCGCTAGAAACTCTCCCGCAGCGCGCAATGATTTTTGGTTCCGTGGCTTGGCCGTGTCTTCCTTGTCGAATAGCTTCTTGGAGTCGAAGGTGAATGTCTTCAGAGGCGCCGTCTGGGGAAGCTCCGGGATTGCGTTCTGCGCCAGGTCCGCGGAATCTTCATACCCTCGCTTCTTGAAAAAACCGCGCACCAGAAAATTCTGTTTCAACGCTTCCATGTCTTCCTGGAAGGCCGTCACTCCCGCTTGGGCATGTGTGACCGTGTCACGCAGCCCCACCGTCGTCTGGTCCAGCTGGGTATAAAGCTGCTTGTCGTTCACCAGGGCGCCGATCGTTCCCTGGCCATCATTAATCTTCACGCTGATGGCGCTCACGTTTGCCGAAGCCACCGTAATGTTCTTCAACGCTTCCTGGCTGGTGTCCAAAATCCCGTCCGCCTTCTTCATCAAATCCGCGAGGACGAGTGGCGGCTGGCTAGCGATGGTGTCGTCATCCTTTACATTCAACGCCTGGGCCGAGCCGATCGATATGGCGACATATTCGTTGCCCAGCAGGCCTTCCGTCTCGATCGAAGCCACGGAGTCTTGCTTGACGATGGCGTGCGTCGAGCGTTGCAGATCCATCAGCACCGTCACTTTGTCAGTCGGCTTGTTGGGCAGGTCGATTTCGCGGACGGTGCCGGTGTGCACACCGGCAATGCGCACTTCCGCGCCTGCATCAAGGCCCACAACCGTGGCGAACTGCGCCTTCAATCGATAGGTGGAGTTGAACAAATACTGCTTGCTACCGATGATGAATACTCCCGCCGCGAGAATCGCCAGCGTCAGGATAATAAATGCTCCGAGTCTCGCCGCCCTGGACATATACGCTCCCTAAGAATCTCTCTGCATGAATTCCGCGACAAACTTGTCATCGCTCTTCGCGAGGTCTTCGAAGCTGCCTTCGATCAGCACACTGCCTTCGTGGAGCAGCGCGAGGCGATCGGCGATGGTCTTTGCACTATGCAAATCATGGGTGACCACGATGGAAGCCATGTGGTGTTGCTCTTGCAGCTTCAGAATCAGCTCGTCGATCTCGCCCGATGTGATCGGATCGAGTCCCGCCGTCGGTTCATCCAGCAAGAGGATGCCGGGCTTGAGAGCCAGTGCGCGGGCCAGGCCTACCCGTTTTTGCATGCCGCCGGAAATGTCACCGGGCATTTTCTTGAGGTCACCTTCCATGCCAACACTGGCCAGCAGCTCTCTGACGCGAATGGCCCGTTCCGATTTCGTCATGTCAGAGTGGCGCTTCAGTGGGAAAGCGACGTTTTGCTCGACCGTCAAAGAGTCGTAGAGGGCAGCGTTTTGAAATAGAAATCCCATCTTTTTTCTGATCTTGTTCAACTCGCGAAGATCCAGGCGGGTGATCTCCTGCTCGTGGACGCAGATCGACCCCGAGTCCGGCTTTTGCAGGCCAATGATCAGCTTCAGCAGCACGCTCTTGCCAGTGCCACTGCGGCCTAGCACCGCCAGCGTGTCGCCGCTCTTTACCGTCAGACTGACTCCCTCCAGCACAATCTGGCTCCCGAAGGATTTGTTCAAGCCGCGCAGAACCACCGCGGGCCCCTCACTCTCGCGGCTGGGATTCTCCATCGCCATGGGAGCCGCGTTTTCTTCGCGGCCAGCCAAAACCGCTTCTTCCGGAAGGGTCATGGAAAAAACACCAGGATTAATTTCACCAGAACGACGTCGGCCAGAATGACAAAGAGCGAGGACAGAACAACCGAACTTGTCGCGGAAAGCCCCACACCCGCGGTGCCGCCTTTCGTGCGCATTCCCTGGAAGCAGGCAATCACTCCGATGATCAAGCCGAAAACCGCTGTTCTGAGGGTTGGCGCAAGAAAATCGCTGAAGCTCGTGCCCCCGAACCCTTGATGGATGAATTTTTGCAATGAAATCGGGTCGGCCAAGGTATCCGCAACCCACCCGAAGATCACGCCGCAGAAATCAGCTGCCAGAGTCAGCAGCGGCAGCATCAGGATGCAGGCTAAAATGCGCGTGAAGGCCAGATACCTGTAAGGATTTACCCCCGAGGCCTCAATGGCGTCAATTTGCTCAGTGACTTTCATGGAGCCCAGTTCGGCTCCTATGCCGGCTCCGACCCTGCCGCTTACAACCAGACCCGTTACGATCGGGCCCGTTTCGTGGATGATGGAGAACACCAGCGCGGCGGGAAGCATGGACTTCGCGCCGAATCGAACCAGGCTGCTGCGGCTTTCCAAAGAGAGCACGGCACCGATTGCCGCGCCTGCCAGCGCAACCAGCGGCAATGATTTCGATCCTATTTCATCGAGCTGCCGCAACAGCTCGCGGCCTTCAAACGGCCGTCGCACCGCAGCCCGCATTACCTTCCATGCAAAGAGTCCCAGCTCCCCGAACCATTCGAGGAAAAGGGTAATCCAGTCAAACCGATGACGAAGGTCGGATAGGGTGTGTGATCGCGCCCCATCTGCCTCCGGACTGATGCATTCGCGAGGAATCCTGGCGGTGTTGCCCACAATTTTTTCCCGGCGGTTCGAGCTGCTTCCGGCATCCGTTCACGAAAGTGTTGGGCGGAGAGGGTGGCTCAATATAGGACGTGCGCGCGACAATTGTCTTCTGGCAGCCTACGTCCAACGAAATTCCCTGGGAGCCCTATGCACCAGGTTTCTTCTCCGCGGGTTTGGGCGCGGGTTGGTGCTGGGCTGTTTGCTGACGTTGCTGCAATTGTTGCTGCTGCTGCGTGTGCTTTTGCGAGAGCTGTTGCGTCTGCTGCTGATGTCTCTGTTCCAGCTGTTGCTGTTTCGGCTGATTAGCCGGCGTTGGGGGGAGACGCTGATGATCTTGCTCCTGTTTGGTTTGGAGTGTCTGACGTTCCTTGAGCTGCTGTGCTTGGAGCTTTTGCTGTTGCTGCTGATATTTTTGGTCCTGCTTGGCATTGCCCGTATTGGGGGCGGCAAGGTGTTCTGCGGGCGGAAGATCCTTGGCATGGACCGCGGCTGCGTCGCTGGGGCGCGAAGTCTCAACGCCCGGCCGATCTGTTCTGTTCTCGGTTGTGTGAGGGGCCGTATGAACTGTCCCACCTTCTGTCGCGCCTACAGCTCCGCTTTCTTTGAAAGCCCCGGGCCTAGCCGTGGCAGCGACGGGCGGCCTGCCATGATTTGCGGAATCGCGTAGTTCAGGGTTGCTGCGGGCGGCCTGCACATGCTCGGTCTGAGCGGCAACGGGCGCCATGTGTCTCTCGTTTGCGAAGGCTTCTTGCTGTGATGTGGCACGCACGCGCACGCCGCCATTGCCGCCATTGAAGCTGACACGATTCACCGTGCTGTCGTGCTCTACTCTGGTGTCGTAGACGTTCCGATTGATGGAAACATTCACACGGCTCACGGAAGTGTTGTAGAAGAAGTGCCCGTTGTCCCAGCGGCCGCCTTCATAACCGTTACCAAAGTAGCCGTACCCATAACTAATTCCACCGTAGAAGCCTACCTGTGTGCCCCAGTATCCTTCGTGGAAGAAATATCCGTTGTCCCTCCAACCCCAGTAGCCGGGAGTCCAGAGATAGCCGACTTCGGGAGCCATGACCCATGTTCCCGGAACCCAGAAGTAACCTTCGTCACCGTAAGCCCAATAACCCGGTGTCCAGATGTACCCGTCCTCGGGGCAGATAGGCTGCTCATAGACAGGCAGTTCTGGCGGTGCGATCCCGATCGATAGCGACACGCCAATTTGGGCGGATGATCCTGCCGAAACGGCCAGCAATACCAGTGCGAACAACAGCGAACGAATGGACAAAATAAAACGCATCGTGTTTCCTCCTGCCTGATGATCTATTCCTTCAGGAATGTCAATCAGGCCAACTACGCCCCGTCTTTCGGATCTGCCATATGTCTGTTACCTTGTCGCTCAGTTGAGTCTTTCGAGATTCACGCACCCGAACTCAGCGCAATTTTCTTACACCAGTCTAGAGATGCCCAATTTGCAATACTGTTCGATATAGGACATGGCGGGCTCGTGCTTGTTCCGAGAGCACGAAACAGATTTGAAAGTTCAGCGGGCTCTAATGAGGCGTGCGGCTATCTGAACAGCAGCGAACATCTGTGCGCAAGCAGTACCAAGCGTAGTACGCGAAGCAAATCGCGGAGTCGTTCACAGCATCATGGGCAAAAAAAACGGTATTGCGCCGGCAATAAGGGTTCCAAGGACCCCCAAGCCCTTCTTTTTCAGTCCGAGCGGGGCTGCGCAAGTCCTTGAAATGCCAAGCCTGGCTCGTTCCGATCCCCACCACCCTGCCAACCTAGCCAACTGTGACAAGGCTCTCGGCGCTCTGCAAATCGCTCGCGCCAAATGTTTTCCTGGCTGGAGCGCTGGGCAGCGCGGCAACCAGTCTGCGCGTGTATTCATGCTGCGGCGAATTGAAGATGGCTTCCGGAGTGCCGCATTCCGCTATCTGTCCTTCGTGGAGAATGCAAATCCGGTGGCACAGCGCCGCAACCGATAGCAGGTCATGCGAAATATAGAGGATGGCGGTGCCCATCTCACGGTTCAGGCGCGCAAACAATTTCAAGATTTCAGATTGTGTGATGGGATCCAGCGCACTGGTCGGCTCATCCGCGAACAACAGCGCCGGCCGGTGAAGAATCGCCATGGCGATGCACACTCGTTGCCCCTGCCCCACGCTCAACTGCGACGGCCGCCGTCGAAGAAATTCCCTGTCCGAAGGCAGGCTGGCGCTCGTCAAAGCCGCCTGGATTGCGGCAGAACCCTCTGCCTTCTTCCCTCGTTGGTGCGCCTTCCACGCTTCGCTTAACTGAGCGCCAATGGAGAGCACAGGATTCAGAGCAGCAAGCGGGCTCTGCAACACAATACTCATATCTCTGCCGAGAACGGATCGAAGCTCTCTGTCTGAACTCTTCAAGAGATCTTTGCCGCGGAACAGAACTTCGCCGCGCACGCGGCCGCCCTTCAACGCCAGCAGCCCCATCAACGAGAGAGCCAGAGTGCTCTTGCCTGATCCGCTTTGTCCCACCAACCCCAGGATTTCGTGCGGCGCAACCTGCAGCGAAATATCGCGCAGCACACCCGTTTTGTTCCCGTAATCTACCGACAGCTGAGCCGAAAGCAGCGGATCCCGTACGTTCACTGATTCGCACCCATCTCTCGTGAAGGTTTCAGCCGCAGGGATTCGATATTCCAAAAAGCCTGTGGGCTAAGAACAACAGGCGACGCCCCGATCACGTCGGAAGAAACGGCGGACAAAACGTTCTTATTCACCAGGTAAATGAACGGCTGCTCCTCCGCAACGATCTCTTGTACGCGGTCAAACTTCTCTTTGCGAAATGTCGCGTTCGGATTCGATGCCTGTTCCCGCATCAGCTTGTCGATCTCCGCTTCCCAGGTGGTCGCTGGAGACTTCTGATTCGGATTCCACTGATGGTTTTCTCCCGAACTCAGCCATACCGTCAATTGACTGTTGGGATCAAGGTCAGTGTTCACGAGCCCCAGAATGCACGCCTCATAATCGAACGTCCGGGTGATCCTCTCGATCAAGGAAGGAAAATCCAGCGTGACGACCTTCATCGAAATCCCGATTTGCGAAAGGTCCTGCTGAATCATGGCCGCCATTTTTTCGCGCGCCGTGTTGCCCGAGTTCGTAATCACCGTGAACTCAACCGCATGGCCTCCACTATCCTTCAGCGTGTCGCCCTCCAGCCGAAATCCCGCGCGTGAAAGAATCTGAAGCGCCCCCTGCGGATCGTGCTTGGGCGCCGCCAGCGACGTGTCAAACCAAAAGTGATTCGACGGGGAGACCGGTCCGTAAGCAGGCGTGGCGAAGCCGTCGAAAACCACTCGTGCAAGATCCGCCCGGTTGATAGCCATCGAAATCGCCCGCCGAAACGCCGTACTCTGGAACCAGCTCTTCTTGTATTCGGGCAGCGGAGATGAACCCACCTGGTTAAACCACATCTCTTCGCCGTCGAGCCCCGTGCCCGCGTTCCGCGCTGCGCCAGGGTCCTCCTTCCGCAGTTGATCGTACTGCTCTGCATCGAGCCGGTTAATCAACTGCAACTCACCGCGGCGAAACCTCATGAGCTCGACCTCGCGGTTCCTTTGAATATCGAGTCTCACCGTCTCGATGTACGGCAACGCGTGACCCTGTGAATCATGTTTCCAATAATTCGGGTTGCGGCGAAGCAGGACGTAGGCTCCCGGTTTATATTCCGAAACATAGTAGGGCCCGAGCACGCTCATCTCTTTTTTGGGTGACTTTGCGGAAAGAATTCCAACCTGATCGAAAAGACTCGCGAGCCCCGCCACCGGCGCGGGAAACGTGATAACCGCGACATCTGCAGAGGGAGTCTGCACATCTACTTTTCCCTCTGCAGAACGAAATGCGTCACCGGTTGGCGAATGAGTCGCCGGATCCATCAGAAGCCGCATGGTATAAGCCACGTCCTCCGCAGAGAACGGCGTCCCGTCCGAAAAATAAATTCCCTTGCGCAGATGAAATGTGATTTTGCGCCCGTCCCGGGAGACCTGCCAGGACTCCGCCAGGCCGGGTTCCAGCGCTTGTGTCTCCCGGTTGACGCGAATCAGCACACCGGCCGTCAGATACCGGATGTTTTCTGATGCTTCGTCATCCACCAGAATCGGATTGAACGTCTTCGGCTCTCCATGCACGCAGAATCGCAATTCATTGGCGGCTTGCCCCTGCACGTAGGGTGCAAAGCTCAAGCCTAAAAACAGGCAAACGAGAAATGCCGGCAATTGCACCATGCGCCTCATCGTGCATGCTCCTCCGATTCAGGAAAAACAAATTGGAAACAGATCACCGTCAGGACAAGAACCACGAGCGGAGCGGCTCTCCATGGGTTCGCCGCAATTACAGAAAAATCTTCAAATCCTCGGAGGAGGTTTCCCCACGAAGGAAGCGGCTCCATTACCCCCAACCCCAGCATGCTCAGTGTGGCTTCCGTAAGAATAAAAACCGGTATCGAAATCCAGAACTGAGCCAGAAAAACTGGGCGCAGGCTCGGGATGGTCTGGCGGAAAAGTAACTGGGAATTTCTGTAGCCCAACGCCCGCGCCAGCAGAATCTGGTCTGATTGCCGCAGATTTCGCGCGGTTGCCCAAACCACGCGAAGCGAAGATGGCCATCCAAGAAGGCCAAGCACCACAAAGGTGGCCACCACGGAGACCACGGGTGAAACGTCAAGCGGCAGGAAAGCGCGCAGTGCAATCAGCACAAACAGCAGCGGCAGCGACATCGAGAGGTCAGCAGTCGCAAGGATAATCTTTTCAATCCACCCTCCGCGCAATCCCGCAATTCCGCCCAGGATCGCCGCGATACACGTCGTCAGCAGAGCCGCGGCAGGCGCCAGAAGCAGCGAAATCCGCGTTCCATAGAGAACGCGGGTAAAAACATCTCTTCCGAGCTGGTCGGTGCCCAGCAAATGCAGCGCAGATGGCGGGGCATTCAGAAACTCCCGAAACTGAAACGCGTAGGAATAATGCGTGACGCTCCCCGCGAATATTCCGAGCGCGAAAACGATCAGCAGAAATCCGCGGCAGAACGCGCGAAGCACTTGCCGGGCATTCATGCCCGTTCCTCATGCATCGTGTCGGCAAGAGCGTTCACTCCTACCGTGAGTAGCGTCACGAAGAGAGTAATGCTGGTAAGCAATGGGATGTCCCGGTTCAGCGCTGCTTGCCAGGCTAATTGTCCGATTCCAGGCGAATCGGAAAGCGCTTCCAGAGGGATCGCAGCCCCGAACGCCATGCTCGCCGATACTCCCAGAAGCGCGACAAGCGGATGCCAGGTGGCGGGAATCAGGTGATGAAACAAAATGCGGTTGCGGCTTACACCGCGCGCCCGCGCAGCAAGCACGAAGGGCTGCCCATGCGCTTGCAATAATATGTTGTGCTGGTATCGAAATAGTTTTGGAAGCGTGACAGCGGCAATACCCAAAAAGACGGGCGCCCGAAGGTACACGCATCCAAGAGCCACAACTGCCGTCGGCAATGCAATGAGCAGACCGGTACCAGCCGTCGTCGAATAATCCAGCGCCCAGATTTGATACCGGATCGTCAACAAAGACAGGGTCGTCGCGGCAATCCACGCTGCCAGCAAGCCAAACACAACGGCCCGAGCAGTAAGCGGCGCTCTTTCCTTCAACAATTCTCGCACCGGCTGTTGCAGGAAAACGGAGGTGCCAAGATCCCCGTGGACCAGGCCCTTGATGTAAGTGCCGTAATAAGACAACAGGCCCTCTCCCAGCTGATGTTCGCTGCGTATCGCCTCTCGGGAAGTTCGCGACAACCTGGAATCAAGCTCGCTCTCGTCCACGCCATATCCAGGCGCGAATCGCACCATCGTGGCGCAGAGCAGCGCCCCCACAATTGCCAGCGCGACAAGGTAAAGCACCCTTTGGCCGAATCTTAAGAACCAGCGCGTCATGGTCGTGATTCCAATCGGCAGTGTTCAACTGCAGCCTCATCCCTCCAAGGATTTCACTAAGTGCGCGCGCAAAGAATCGCCTCTGTCGCGATAATGGCTTTCCTTCACTTCGTACATCGCGCGGTCGGCCTCGGAGAGCAATTCTTCAGGCGTAGCGCCGTCCTGTGGATAAATCGACGCTCCCACGCTCACCGACACAGCCTTCCGGTTGCAGATCGTTTGCGCCGCCTGTTCCACGGCCGCATGCACTCTGGGCAGAAACTCCGCGACCGTGGCCGCATCGAATTCCGGAAGCACCAGGATGAACTCATCCCCGCCAAGTCGTCCCACAAGATCGTAGTCTCGGCACACGCCACTCAAGTTTTTCGCGATTTCTTGCAGGAGTTTGTTGCCGGTCAAATGTCCATAATTGTCGTTAACGGTCTTGAAGCCGTTCAAGTCACAAAGCAACACCGCCAGCGGTTTGCCGCTTCGCACGGAACGCGCCAGCTCATCATTGAGGTGTGCGCAAATCGACCGCGCATTTGGCAGCTCGGTGAGAAAATCCGTGCTCGCCGAGTCTTGCGCCTTCTCAAATTCCAACGCATTTTCTACCGACTGCCCAAGCTTCGAGCTCGCCGCCATCAGCATTCGCAAGTGGTCCTTGCTGAATCCCTGATTCTTCTTCAAGTACAACGAAATTACCCCCGCTACTCCTTCGCGTCCTTGCAGCGGAATGGAAAGCGTGGACTGCAGCTCCGTCCCCCTCGCGGGAACTCCAAGATGTTTGAACTCTGTGGCCGGGTCCCCATTGATGATGGGCTTTTCATGCTGCGCCACCCATCCCGAAATTCCCTGGCCCATCGGGAGCTCTAAAGATCCGAAAAGTGCATAGTCCACTCCGTGCAAGTAACGTGGCGTCAATTTGTCGCGCTCGCGCACATACACCACGATCAAATCGTGAGGAATCATTTGCTTTAAACGTACGGCGACTACCGATAAGGTTTCGCGCAAACTCAACGAATTGCCAAGCGTCTGCGCAAGTTCAAAAAGAAGCTGAGCTTCCTGCCGCGCCGACACAATGGAAGCCAGGAATGATGTCGCCCGTACTTCGGCGGCGTTGGGCACTTCCGCAAATCCTGCCGAGGGCGCCCCGTGTCGATTGGCAGTCGAAATCGACTCAAACGGGCTCCTGGTGTTCGTCGACTGTTTGTCAATATGTTCTAATTCTTGAAATCTTTTTTCGATGGCTTTGACGACCCGGGGGTCAAAACTGCTCCCGCTCTCCGCGATCAGGTGCCGGATCGCGTCCTCGTGTGACATGGCGCGTCGATAGGGCCGCTCGGAGGTCAACGCGTCAAAGCAGTCCACCACCGACAGAATTCTCGCGCCGATGGGAATGGCCGCCCCGCTCATTCCATACGGATATCCTGTCCCATTCCACTTTTCATGATGCGAGAGCACAATCGGCACCACCGGATATGGAAACTGCACCCGATCCAAAATCTCCGCGCCAACCACCGGATGAATTTTCATGCGATCGAACTCTTCGGGTGTCAAACGTCCCGGCTTGGACAGAATTTGCTCGGGAACCGCCAGCTTCCCAATATCGTGCAGCATCGATGCCGCTCGGAGGGCATTTAGCTCATCCTCGTTCAGCCCCAAATCCTTGCCCAACTGAATGGCATACGTCTGAACGCGCCGCAAATGATCGTGGGTATTGTGGTCTTTAGCCTCAATGGCCAGGGACAGCGCCTCAATCGTTCGGAGATGGAGGTCCGCAATGGCCTCCGTGTGTTTTTTCTCCGCCTCGAGCCGGTCCAGATACGTACGGTAAGAACGGTACATCCAATACACCAGCGGCAGAACTAGAATTGCGAACTGCCACCCAAACTCTCGATTCATCAGGCTGATTCCGGCGGCGATCATCGCCCCCAACAAGTAATAGGGAAACGACCACAGGTAGCACTCTTTCCAGACCAGCAGCGGATTTCGTTTTTCCGTTAGCGCGATGATCCCCGAAACCGACATCGTATTTATCGCGAAATAGATCGTCGAAGCCGAAACCAGCAACAGCGGCCAGCCAAGACCTAGATGAGCGGCAAAGCTGCTATGAAATACAAGATCGGCCGCCGTGATCGATATCGAGAGGTTTGCAAAGCTGAACAGAAGCTGAATAAACCGCGGACGTTTAGCTTGCCAAATCCACTGAACCAGTCCCCCGAAACACCCCATAACCAGGGTCTCCGGGTAGGACAAGTCCAAGATGCCCACAAGGATGAACAGGAAATTGGCGGACATCGTGGCTTCAATCCCGGGAAGCCTAACCTTTAATAGCGATGCGGCCAGAGCCAGCGCAAAGAAACAAACAAATCGAAGCTCGCTCTGCGGATGCCAGTGCAAAAGGGCATACGGCAATAGCGGGATGCCTACGAGAACCTGCAGAAGAATAAAGGACGTTGCGTACCAGCCTAATTTTTGGCTTTTCGCGCCAGGAGCGCCCCAAATCTCCCTGTACTTCTCCCCTATAAAACTGTAAATGCCTCCATTCCCCGATTTCGGAGGCCCAACGCCCGCGGGGATCCCGCTCCCAAGTTCAAGCTGGCGAGCAGAATTCAGCGAATCGGTCCCCGTTCTGGCGCTTTGCGTGGGCATTCTTTCTCAGACCTACGACTCAGATTCCGCTGGCCCTTTACTTAATATAAGTGTCCGCGAAGGAGGGACGAATGCCCATAGTACGACTGGGGAGTCTTGTCCCAAGATTAACCCTGTAAACCCCAACCCGCCCTATGTAGATGCAAATTGGAACGTTATCCCTGGACCCTGTTCCAATTCCGCTTGCTCACATTCCGCGCCAGCTCAAAACTTGCTCCACTTTGGTACTAGCCCACCCCCTCTCCAGTACCATCGACGACAACATCCTCCATCCGCAAAACTTACCTTGCACGAAATGTAGCTTTTCTTTTCCGGACTGCTGCATCCCGCGCTCATCAGGAAAGAGAGCAAAAATGGACCTCAGCCCCTACAAGAACCCAGGGAACAAGGACGGTGGCCCAATGAAGACCACCACTTGGGGCGCCTTAATCGCCTTCTCGCTGCTGCTCGCCGGTCTCGGATTGGCTCGCCACGGGTCCAGTCCTGCCGGAAACTCGCAGGTCCTTCAAACAGCCGCTAATATTGCGCCCAGTCAGACCACGGCTCCGCGGTCTGCAAGTAGCTCGTACCGGGACAACTCCAATGGGCTCCCACTGGGCAGCCCTTCGACTCTCTATCCTGGTATTGATACCCGCGCGAACAGCGCGAATGTCACCCCTTCTCTCGCCCCGACAGCCAGCTCAGTTCTGTCGAACTCTGCGGTGGCCAACCCTAACGGCAACCCGGCCCCCCAGCAAGATCCTTCATCTGGCGGGCAATCGGCCGGCACCTTGAGTCTTCAAGCGCAAATTGCCGCCAAGATTGCTCCTGACCTCAAGGCCGTGGACCCCCAAAAGCCAGTCGATGTTATCGTCCAATTCAAGAGTTCAGCGGCCACCTCTGACCTTTCCGCCGATGGCGCCGCTCTAAAATCTAATCTGCCACTAATTCATGCTGAACTCGTGACTGTCCAGGGTACCAATCTAAACAACCTAGCCTCCGAGTCTTCCGTCGCATACATCTCTCCGAACCGCGCCATCCACGGCGCGGTAGATCCGGTGCTCAGCGCAGTTAACGGTGACATTGCTAACTCCGAAGGCTGGAACGGCGCCGGCGTCGGCGTCGCGGTCCTCGACAGCGGCGTCAACCTCGTTGACGACCTGAATTCCGATGGAAATACAAGTCCGTCGCGCGTCGTTTACAGCCAAAGCTTTGTTCCTGGTGACACCACCACGGCGGATGCCTACGGTCACGGAACGCATGTGTCCGGCATCATCGCTGGAAACGCCTACGATTCCACCACCCTCCACAACTATCCCAACGTTTATCGCGGCATCGCACCGGAAGCCAATATCATCAGCTTGCGCGTACTCGACGGCACCGGCGCCAGCGTAGACAGCGCGGTCATCGCTGCCATTCAGCAAGCCATCGCTCTCAAAAATACCTACAACATTCGCGTCATCAATCTCTCGCTCTCTCGTGGCGTCTACGAGAGCTATACGCTCGATCCCCTTTGCCAGGCCGTGGAATCCGCGTGGCAAGCTGGCATCGTCGTGGTCGCCGCAGCTGGCAATATGGGTGAATACTATGCAGCCGGCACCCAGGGCTACGCCACCATCGGCGCGCCCGGCAACGATCCCTACGTCATCACCGTCGGCGCCACGAACACTCATGGGACAGGCTCCCAAGCCGTCCAGACGGTGACGAGCTACAGCTCAAAGGGTCCCACGGCTTTCGATCACATCGTCAAACCCGACCTCGTCGCCCCCGGAAACTCAGTCGTATCTCTCTTAGCGTCGCAAAATACCACGCTCATCACGGAATATCCGTCACTCGCGGCTTTCCCCTGCGACGGCACCGGAGTGAATTGCGGTTCGCAATTCGGCACAGCGAACTACATGACGATGAGCGGTACCAGCATGGCAACGCCCGTGGTCAGCGGCGTCGCAGCCCTGCTTCTGCAGCAAAATCCTTCTTTCACTCCAGACCAAGTAAAAGCGCGGTTAATGGAGACAGCCTGGGGTGGCTTTGGCCAATACACAACCGCGACGGACCTGGGCACCGGCGTAACCTACACGATCGAACAAGATATGTTTGCGGCAGGCGCTGGCGCAGTCGACGCCGCAGCCGCTCTGGCCAGCACGAATGTTGCTCCGGCGACTCTGGGCTCTGCCATGTCACCCACGGCAGTGTTCAACTCGGCCACCAACACTGTAACTGTCACCGGAGCTCCTGGAACTGTATGGACCAATCCGACTGTTTGGGCCAATTCCGTAATCTGGGGCAATTCTGTCGTCTGGGGTAACTCCGTGGTTTGGGGCAATTCCGTTGTCTGGGGCAATTCGGTGGTTTGGGGTAACTCCGTTGTTTGGGGTAACTCCGTGGTTTGGGGCAACTAGCCAGTCCGGTGGACGGACTCATTCTCATGTCGCCGGAGAAAAAATGATGACACGAACTGCCAAAGTCTACATCGCACTGATTCTAGTTGCTGGAGCCGCAGCCCTGCTGGTCGCAGCCGGATCGTGGTCCTCGGTCAACCTCCCTCAGTTCTTCACGCTGTTGGGTTTCGCGGCCGTCGCCTCCACGCTCAAACTCCGCATCCCGGGCGTCGAGGGCACCATGTCGCCCAACTTTGTATTCCTTCTCCTCGCGATGCTCACCTGCAGTTTTGCTCAGCTCATCGCCATCGCGCTGGTCTCTGCTCTCGTGCAGTCGTTGTGGTCAGCCAAACATCCTCGCCTCGTCCAGGTCGCCTTCAGCGCCGCCGCTCTCGTCTCGAGCGCCGCAGCCGCACGCGAATCTGCCTATCTACTGTTCGGACGTGACGCCGCCCATTCGCCCGTCTCTTTCGTAATTTTCGCGGGAGCTCTGTATGTTGCCCTAAATACGGCGCTTGTTTCGGCGGTCATCGGTCTCTCCGAAGGCAAACCGCTGCACCAAGTCGCCAGGATTTGCTGCGAGTCCGTCTTCCCGTATTTTCTGGGCGGTATCGCCTTTGCCGGACTGATCAGCAGCGCATTCCCTCACACCACCGTGTGGAATAGCGCCGTGGCGCTCTTTCCCATCGTTGTTCTCGCCTATCTTTATGCGCGGACGCGAACACAAATACTTGCGTCTGGCCCAATCCAACACGCCCGCTGTGAGGACGAAGAGTTGCTTGAGGTTGGCTCGCATTCTGGGTAGACCTGCCGTTCCAAATCCTCCAATTTGCCGCTGAAAATCGAGATGCACACGCGCCGCCCGGAAGGGAAATTGTTGACGGGAGTGTAGCCGTCTTGTACTCTGAAATTGTGGGTGTTGGAGTTCACCCTTAACCGCCCGATTGGGCAGATGACTCCTACCAGGTTCCCAGCTTGGTGGGGTTTTTTGACGCATCGCAAGTTCCCACCGCAAGGAATCCTGGAAGAAAATCAAGAACGGAAGACAGGCAGCGGAGTGTGCCTCTCTAAGTTGTCGCTCGAACTGCGCGCAAGGCGTGACTTGCGGAGATCGCAACCGTGCCGCGAGATCGAATGAGCTGCAAGGATCTAGGGCGGAAGAAGAAAATTAAGATGAGCGAGAGGGCTGATGGGTAAGTATCTGATGGTGGGAATTGGCGGATTCCTGGGAGCGGTCGCCCGTTTTTGGTTGGGCGGATATATCAGCGAGAAAATGGGGACGCGATTCCCGTATGGGACGTTTGTTATCAATTGTACGGGGTGTTTCCTGATCGGATTTATCATCACGCTGATGGCGGAGCGAACGCACTGGAGCCCGAACTGGCGGTATTTGATCCCCATCGGATTTATCGGCGCGTACACTACTTTTTCGACCTTTGAATATGAGACATTTCGCGCCATCCAGGATGGGGAAGTATTGATTGCGTTCCTAAACGTTGCGGCTAGCCTGGCAGTCGGTTTTCTCGCCGTCTGGCTGGGCGTAATCGTCGGAAGATTGAGCTCATAAGCGAAGCAAAGCGGGTTTGGAACGCGGGGAAAATTCGCGAGTCCGAGCGAGTGGACTTTCAAAGGGTTAGCGTGGAATCGCTGGAGGCAGATTACATGTTGAAGGCCGGGCCTGCAAAGAAGGTGACCATCTGCGTTGGTGAGGACCACCAGTATCACGGTCAGTCGCTCTACTCGGCGATTTTGGATTTCCTGTTCTATCACCAAGTTTCGGGGGCGAACGTGTTTCGGGGCATGGCGGGATTTGGGGCCGACCACCACATGCACAGCACGCGGATTCTGCGTTTGACGGAGAATCTCCCTGTAAAGGTTGAGTTTATCGAGAACGCGGAAAAAGTGGAGGAGCTCTTGCCGAAGCTGCAAGAGATGGCAGGATCCGGACTGATCGAAGTGCTGGACACGATGGTGGTGAAGCCGGCGGAGGTGGAGAAAAAAGCGGGACCGGGCGTCGAAAAGCAGGCCCTCAAGCGGGAAGGGAAGGCCAAGCTCATGCGAATTTATGTCGGCGAAAACGATAAGTGGCACGACAAACCGCTCTACAAAGGGATTGTCGAGTGCATGCGTGCGAACGACATTGCGGGCGTCACGGTATACCAGGGGATTCTGGGCTATGGAGCGAACCGGCGGATCATGAAGAGTTCGCCGATGGGGTTGTCGCACGACAGGCCGATGATGCTCACGGTGATCGACACGGAGGAAAAGCTGCGAAGCGTGATGCCTTTGCTCGACGAGATGGTCAAACAAGGGTTGGTGGTGCTTTCGGACGTGGACATTATTAAATATACGCATGATTATCCGGGCGAAGAACGACGGAAGGAGTCGCGCACATGAAACTCGAGGGGAAGGCCAAACTGCTGCGCATTCATTTTGGCGAAGACGACAAATGGAAAGGGCAACCGCTGTATAAAGCCATTGTGGAGAAGTGCCGCGAAATGGATATTGCGGGCGCAACGGTCTACCGCGGAGTCGAGGGCTACGGGGCAAGCACGCTGATTCGCCGGTCTCATTTGCTTTCGATTTCGCGCGACGCGCCGTTGATGGTCAGCGTGGTAGATTCCGAGGAAAAAATTCGCCAGCTGATTCCCGTTCTCGATGAGATGGTAAGCGAGGGGCTGATCGCCGTCTCCGACGTGGAAGTGATCAAGTATGTGCACGAGGACGGGGCGCGGTCGTAGCTGGCGGTGGCGAGGAGATTGGATTGAGCGAGCAGCCTAGTTATAATAGTTAGTAATATAAATGCTCTCGGACTGAGGACGATAATTATTTGCGCTGGGATTTGATTTGTGTGCGGAGGCTTGGCAGCGCGCTAAGCGTCACTTGGTACGAGCCCAGCACGCGGGAACGGAGCACGGCTGTCTTTTCGTGCGGGCAAGGCGAGGCGCGAATTTGATCGCGGGCTGACCGGTGCTGCTTGCAGTTAAGTTAATAAGCAGCAGACTAATTAAAAGCAAAGGCTGTTGCGGAGAGGGAAAATGGGCTAGAATCTGGCGCGAGCGGCGACTCTTATCGTGCGAGATACTTAGCCGCACACTTACCTCCTCGCGACGCGCGAAGACAGTGAGGATGGGTTTGATCGCACCTAGCGGAACGCTTTCGAGAAGCCGGGCCGAGGGAAACGCATGAAGACAAAATCCCGGGCCGAAGACAATCCTCGAGATGCTCAAGAATCGCAGGCGACGCCCACGGCCAGTCCGGAAGGAGACACGACCGTCGTGGCGATCGGAGCTTCCGCGGGCGGCATCGAAGCTCTCAAGGATCTCTTGTCCTACCTGCCTGCCGACACGGGGCTGGCCTTCGTCCTGGTGCAACATCTTGATCCCAAACATCACAGTATCCTGCGGGAACTGCTTGCCCGGAAGACGGCCATGAGCGTCACGGAAGTTTCGGATGGAATGGCCATCCTGCCCAACCACGTTTATGTGATTCCGCCGAACGCTTCGATGTTTGTATCCGGGGACGTCCTGCATCTCGGTCCCCGTGAAGAATGTGGCGGGATGCACATGTCGGTGGATCACTTCATGCGATCACTTGCGGAACAGATGGGCAACCGCGCCGTCGGAGTGATTCTGTCCGGTTCGGGCTCGGACGGGACCCTGGGAATGGCGGAGATTCAGGCGCACGGAGGCATGACATTCGCCCAAGACGAAGCCACCGCGAAGTATGACGGGATGCCGCGGAGCGCGGTCCTGGCCGGTTGCGCAGATTATGTGCTTCCTCCCATGGGAATCGCCAAGGAACTGGCACGGATCGCCCGGCATCCATACGTCGCGCGAAAGAACCAGTCCGCGGCAACCGAGGTCCCACCGGCCACCGGCGCGGGGCTGCATACGATTTTCCAGATTTTGCGGAAAGAAACGGGTGTGGATTTTACGCACTACCGGCAGACCACAATTCTGCGCCGTATCCAGAGGCGCATGGTGGTTCACAGAATCGACGACGTGAATGAATACGCGAAATTTGTGCAAAAGAGGCCCGAGGAAATCATCGCGCTCTATCAAGACATGTTGATCAATGTGACCAGCTTCTTCCGCGGCCCGCGAGTTTTCGACGCCCTCAAATCACTCGTATTTCCTGCCATCCTCAAGAATTTGGCGCGGGGACAGGGGATTCGTGTGTGGACTCCTGGATGTTCTTCGGGCGAAGAAACGTACTCGGTGGCGATCGCGCTGCTGGAATACCTTGGAGACCGGGCATCGCAAATTCCGATTCAATTTTTTGGCACGGATGTAAGCGAGTTGAGCGTTTCCAAAGCGCGCACCGGGGCTTATCCGGAGAATATTCAAGGCGACGTTTCGCCGGAGCGGTTGCGGAGATTTTTCACGAAAGTGGAGGGCGGCTACCGGGTCAGCAAAACGATCCGCGATATGTGCATCTTCGCGCAGCACAACGTGTTGAACGATCCACCCTTTTCCCGTATGGACTTGATCTGCTGCCGGAACCTGCTCATTTATCTTGAACCTGTCTTGCAGAGCCGCGTCATCTCGCTGTTTCATTATTCTTTGTTTCCCGGAGGCTTCCTGATGCTGGGGGGCTCCGAAGGGATCGGCTCATCGAACTTATTCAGTGTCGCGGACGGCACGCACAAAATTTTTGCCAAGAAAACGGGAGCGGCACGCCAATCGGGGGCGCTGTCGTTGGATGCCAGGCCCGAGCGGAGAGAATACGGCCCTATAAGGCTGCCGGCGACGAATGATGACGCAGGCGGCAGCTCTCCCGAGGCTCAGAAGGAATTCGACCGCCGTCTTCTGGCGCAATACGGCCCGGCCGCGGTTTTTGTAAATGAAGACCTGGAAATCATTCACACGCGTGGAAACGTGAACCGTTACATCAAGCTTGCACCGGGCCGGCCGAGCCTCAGCCTGCTCAAGATGGCTCGGGAGGGGCTGGTTCTCGATCTGCGAAACGCGGTAAGCCGCGCAAGAAGGGAAAATATCGCGGTCGCCAAGCACAACGTGCAAGTCAAGAATGACGGAGAAGATGGCGGTGAGGCGGGGTCCGGACAGTCCTCGCTAGCAGTGAATATCGACGTGAATCCTTTCGCGCTCGGGAATGCCAAATCTCTCTACCTCATGATCGTTTTTCAAGAAGCGCCGCAGGAGCAGCGGGCCGCTTCCGCGCCGCGCCGCATGAGTCCCAGCAGAGAAGCCGAGTCCGCCTTGAAACGAGCTGCAAAGCTCGAGCAAGAGCTCGCCGCGATGAAGGAATATCTGCAGTCCGTTATCGAGACCCAGGAAGCGACAAACGAGGAGCTACAGTCCGCGAATGAGGAGATTCTATCGAGCAATGAGGAATTGCAGAGCACAAACGAAGAGATGGAGACGGCCAGGGAAGAGTTACAGTCGACCAACGAGGAATTGACCACGGTCAACGACGAGCTTCGCAGCCGCAATCTGGAAATGGCGGTCATCAACAATGACTTGATCAACCTGCTGGCCAGCATCGATATCGCGGTTATTATGATCGGCATTGACCTCACCATTCGGCGATTCACGCCGAAAGCGCAGAAGTTTCTCGGCCTGATCCCCGGCGACATCGGGCGGCCGTTATCGAACATCAATCCGGCCATCGAGATTGCGGATTTGCAATCGATGGTCCTGCAAGTTGTTACGGATTTCCGTCCGGTCGAAAGGGAGCTTACCGACCGGACGGGCGTTCATTATCAATTTAAAATTCTTCCTTATCGCACCATGGACAACAAGATTGACGGAGCCGTGATCACTATCGTTGATATCACCGCGGATGGTGGTGCGGTTGGGAAAACCTAGTGCGCTGAAGGTTTCCCGATGCAGGGAAGCATTGACTCCCCTTTCGGCCAGCGCGTATTTGCACTTCTGTAGCGGCGAGAACCGCGCATTGTCAACCAGCGTGTCTCATATCTATCTTTAGAATTGACGCTGAATACATAAAGGCGTATACCATAGGCACAAGCTATTCAGTTTGTCTGGTTGGTCCGCCGAGAATCCCGCGCATTCTCGTGGGCTCGCAACGAAGCTCGCTCCGCTTCGTTTGAGCGGTTGCGCGAATGGCGGTTTGCGGATCGCTTCCGCGATGGGGTGGAAGTGGAACTGGTCGGTTGCTCGGAGGAGTCTTGGGGAAGCCAAATGATGAACAGTGCGTGTGAAGCGGTGTGCGGAAATTGCTGGGCGGGAATTATCGAACCTTTGGGCGAGATGCAGGTTCCATTTTCCGATCTCATCTTTAACACGACCATTGGTGTCGCTCTGTTCAATCGAGAATTCCGTTGTGTCGCGCTCGGTCACGTCCTAAGCAGGATGATGGGTGTCTCCGCCGGGGAACAGCTTGGCAAGACAATTGGCCAGTTCTTGCCTGACGAAGCCTGCCTTCTCGAATCTTCCTGCCACCACGTTTGGGACACCGGCGAATCGTTGCGAAACCTCGAACTTTCGGTTCATTGCTTCTCGAAACCTGAGAGGCGAGCGTGGATATCCAGCGTCTATCCGGTTAGAGACGAATTCGGGCAGGTCAAGCTGCTCGTTGCTATTTTTTCCGATGTGACCCTGAGGCGCTGCGCGGAAAGAAAGCTTGGCCAGCTCAAAGACAAGTTTGGAGAGCCCTCGCAAGACAACATCCACCCGTTGGGCGGAGAGTTCGCTGAACTTTCGGCCCGGGCTTATGAGCTTTCTCTGCGTTCGCTCGATCTGCTTGGCCGCGCCGCGGCATTGCGGCGCAACACCCTGGAAATGCGAATCGAGGCGGGCCTGGCGCGAGCCGCCCTATTTTTGCGCGGAACTCACTATCAGGAAATCCTTACGGGCGCCACTGGTTCGCAACTGGAAACCGAAGAAGAGCCTTTCCACCCGGAGCCTCTCCCGGAAGACAAATTGGCCGAGAGCAGCCCAAGTCCGCGGGAACGCCAGCTCCTCTATCATTTGGCGGATGGCAAATCGAACAAGGAGATCGCCTCGATTCTCCGAATTAGCCAGCGGACAGTGGAATTTTATAGGGCGCGGATCATGCTGAAACTTGGGTTGCACTCGACGGCGGCTCTCGTGCGTTACGCCATACGGAATCACATCGTCGAAGCCTAAGACGTTCTTTGGCCTCTAGTGGAAGCGGACACGCAGAAGCCGACGCCTGCCTGAAGGTATGGTCGTATATCTACTGTATTGACACTTAGACGACAGCGGACTATCCCTAGCCTTTCCTTCAGGAGGCCAGCCCCTATGAACCCTATAGCTATCTGTGGAAATCCTGGATGTCGTTTTATTCTTGATCTTCGCTTAAACGGGAGATCGATGGACGGCGTCCGGCGCATCGTGACGCAGTGTCCGGAGTGCGGCAGTGCCTGGTCATCCAACTGCCCCTTCTGCTCCCAGGCGTTGGCGGTTAAATTCGTTGCAGAGATTCCGCATTCCGCGTGTTGCGAGCGAAAGTTGCGCGCGGAAGTGAAAGCTACTTAACGCTGTCTGTGTCGCAAGAGGCGACCAGTTGCCGCAGGAGCGAGTGGTGTGGCCGCTTTGAGACAAGCACTTCCACACAAGACCTCGCCGCGTGCCCGCCAGTCGCGAGGTTGGAGGTCGCTGCATGTGTACGGAGCCTGGAATCGCCTTCCCTTGGACTCTAAAAATATCGGCTGAACCACAAACCAGTCTGGAAACGTCGTAAAGTAGTTGACAAGAAAGATTTGGACTTTCCTGCTGGTGGGCGATGCTGGCGATTAAAAAGATTCTGCTGCCTGTTGATTTCCCCAATACCGCGCTCCCCGTGATTCATCAGGCTGCAACGCTGGCGCGGCATTTCCATTCCGAGATTCTGATGTTGCACGCCGTGACGGCGTCGAGTCGCGCTGCCGGTGTTCCACGCGGCGGCCACGCACACAGCGGGTGGGATCTGCTCGCAGAAATCATCAAAGGAGCGGAGAACCGCCAAGATCACACATTGGCTCAAGATCTTGATGGACTGACGATTCAGCGCTCATTGGTCAACGGTGATGCAGCCGAGGCAATTATGGAGGCCGCAGCGCAGCAGAAATCTGATCTGATCATGATGCCCTCGCACGGCTCTTCCTTTGACCAATTTCTGATGGGATCTGTCACGACAAAAGTGTTATCGGAGACAAACTGCCCGGTCTGGACGGGGGCTCCTCTTCAAAAGTCACCCCCCAAGAAATTTGCCCTTCGCAGCATCTTGTGCGCGGTCGATTTTAGACCGCATAACCGCAAGACCGTTACGTGGGCCAAGCAACTCGCTGAGGAGTTCGGGGCTCGCCTAACGCTTGCGAACGTCACGGCCGGCGTGGAGTCCTGGGGGCCGGGCGGCGATTACGTCAATCCAGTGTGGGAAAAGGAACTCGTTGGCGATGCCACCCAGCACATGGCGGACCTGCAGCACGAGATGGGCATCAAGGCAGACGTTTTTATTGGCAGCGGAGATGTGCCAAAGGCGCTCAGCCGAGCCGCAAAGCAGGCAGAGGCAGACTTGCTGGTCACCGGCTTCCAACCCTATGGCGGTTACCTGAAAACCCACGGTTATGCAGTCATCTGCGCGATGGCCATTCCAGTTCTGAGCGTTTAAGCTGCTCGATTGGCTGCACGCGGACTTTTGTGTTGGGCATGTGTTCCGAAATGTAGGCCGGCTAGGTGGAAGGCGCGATTGTCGGGAGTCCACTGTCGGCTGAGATTTTTCCAGCCGCCTCGGATGATATGCCGGCTTTTTTGGTTCACAGAAATAAAGGCAACAATCCGAGCAGAGCTAACGCCATGAGCAGCGCGAATCCCTGCTTGCCCGTCCGGCGGTCTGCGAAGCCATAGGCATAGATTCCTTTGATCAAGTTGTTGCTGGCTGCAGCGATGACAATCGCGCCTCCGGCCAGCGAAATCGAAGTGAGCACGGAGGGAGACTCGGCCAAGCTCAAGATAAAAGGATCGACATCCGTAACGCCCATAACTCCTGCGAGAGCGAAAAGACCGGCGCGGCCCAGATAGAGCACAGCAAGGTGCGTGATGAACAGCAATCCTACAAAAAGTCCGGCGAACAGGAATGCGGCCCCGAGTTCCAGCGGGTTTTTTGGCTGAAAGGGCTGCGCCGCCTTTGCGGAGCCATCGTCCCTCAGACGACTCCATAGCCAACCGCCGAAAACCGCAGCGGCGGCGAGCAGCAAAAAAGATAGTCCGAGCCGATGAAGCAACTGCCGATTGAAAATCGCCAGAAGAGCGAGGAACCGCAAATACATGACACCCGACGCGACGAGTATCGAACCAGAGTATAAGTGCGGGCGCGACTCTTCGCGGGCCCTTTTGGCGAGGACGACGGTGGTGAGCGTCGAGGAGTACGCGCCGCCAAGCAATGCGGCCAGCAGAACACCGCCGCGTCCTTGCGTGCGCACCTGCAGGAGGTAGCTGCCATACGAGATGGCGCTGACCGCTGCGACCACCAGCCAAGCTTTGAACGGGTTAAAGCCAAAGGATCCGAAGGTCTGGTTCGGGACGATTGGCAAGATGACGGCTGTGAGCAGCAGGAATTTCGCGAAGGTGAGAATTTCATCGGCGGGCAATCGGTTGGCGAGATTTTCGAGTGCCGACTTCAGCTCGAGCAAGGCTACGGCGACCACAGTTAGCGTCGTCGCGATCCAATACTGCTCATGCGAGACGAGCGCTCCGATGGCATAAGTCAGCAAGCCGGAGAGCTCCGTCGTCATTCCAGCCAGGGCCACGCCTTCCAGCTTGTGTTTGTAAGAGAGCCACAAAAACGCTCCCACTACCGCAAAGCCTGCGGCCGGCAGCAGAAAATTTCCGTCAGAAAGAAGGCACAGCGCATAACCCAACAGACCCAGCAGGGGAAAAGTGCGGACACCTCCGAAGCGGTACTGTTCCGATTTCACTTTTTGCTCTTCGCGTTCGAGGCCGATCAGAAAGGAAAGGAAGAGCACCAAAAGGATCTCAGCGCCTTGTTTGGGAACGAATTGTGTCAGCGTGGCGCCCATCGGAGAAGGGAAACGCCGCGATTGTCACTTTTCTTGGCCTCCCAACGCAAGCCCGATTGCGTCAGTGACTGAAGAACTTTGTTATCCCACGTCACGTGCTCAGAACGTTCAGAGTCTAGACAGGCGGGCCATGGAAGAGTACCAGGCCGATCTAATCGCGCATTCTATCTACCGAGATCAGAAATCTTGACACAATCTCGACGAAGACATTTCATGCGGGTAGGCGTTTGCGGACTCGCGATTCCATGGCCGGAATCCATCGAGATTCAAGGCGCATGAGCGCGAGGCGAAAAGGTGTCATCATATTCCCAGGCGAGGAGGCATTTATGCGTTATCGAAATTTGATTTGGGCGGGCGCTGCGCTCTTGGCGATCGCGATCGTAATTACGCTGGCTGGGCCAGCGCCGGTGCAGGCGGTCGCCAGGGAAATCATCGATATTCAGAATGACGTCAGCTTGCTGCTGCAGGGGCAGCGCAGCATGCAGAACTCGATCGATCAGAACCAGGGCGTCGTGAAAACAATGCTGCAGCAATCGATCAATTCCGCAAGCAACCTGAGCACTTCGATGGGCTCGTTGCAGAAGTCGGTGCAGGACGTTCAGGCGAACAATGGCAACCAATTGAACTCGATCTCGACCTCGGTCCAGGGACTCTCAGACAATATCGCGGACGTGAACGCACACATCGGCAAAATAAATCAACAGCTCGTGGACTTACAAAATTCTGTCCAAAGCCTCGAAGGAAAGCTCGCGGCAAGCGCGGCTCCTGCGCAGGTTGTCCCGCCCGGGACGCCGGGTGGCCGCCCCGCGACGCCGGCGTCCTTGCCCGCCGCCGACGTGCTCTATTCCAGCGCGTATAGGGATATCACGGGCGGAAACTACGATTTGGCCAAGAAGGAATTTCAGAATTACGTGAAATATTATTCGGGCACAGAACTGGCTTCCAATGCGGAGTTCTATTTGGGAGAAATCGCCTACTTGAAAAAAAGTTATAAGGAGGCCGTCGCCGACTACGACAGAGTGCTGCAGGACTATCCGAATAGCTTCAAGCTGGCTTCGGCGCGCGTAAAAAAAGGCTTAGCGCTCCTCGCGCTGGACCAGAGGGCGGCTGGAATTCGGGAGCTTCGCGAAGTCATTCGAGAGTATCCGGGAACCGATGAGGCCAAGCTCGCAGCCTCCAGGCTTCGTCAAATCGGCGCATCTTCTTCCGCGAGACCTCGTTAACGTACCCAGGCTGGTTATTCGAGAGACGGGCGCTCCGCCGGCACGATTTGTCTATCAATATTACCGAACGTGCACCAGCATCAGCGAAACGTCATCGGTGGGCGGTCCCTCGCGCCAGGCCGCCACGTCGTTGAGAATGGCCTGTTTCATCTCCGCAGCCGGCAGGGAAGAGGCTTTGCGGACAATGTCCTGCACGCCGGTAATTCCCAGCATCTCTCCGCGCGAGTTGAAGACTTCGCTGATCCCATCGGTATAGAGCACGAGCCGGTCGTCCGGTTGAAGCCCTATCTCCATGCTGGTTGTAAAATCCACGGCATCTCGCAGCGCTCCGAGAATCATACTCCGCGACTCCAGCAAAATAGGATTCTGGCCGCGTCGCGCGAGCATCGCAGGTGGATGGCCGGCCCCCGCAAACACCATGTTGCGCCGCTGCGCATCAATCCGCGCTGAGGCCACGGTGACGTACATTCCTGTCCCGGCAATGTCCTCGATCAAGAACCGGTTCAGCTCGCCGAACATGTCGACGAAGGGCATCCCGCTGCGCAGGTGCGCCGTCGTCTCGGAGTAAATTCGATTGGCGACCAGGGCAGAGCCGATGCCGTGACCGGAAACATCGCAGACAAAGAGGTTGAGATGCTCTTCGTCCGTTGGATCGACCAGAGCAAAATCGCCTCCTATCGAGTGTACGGGGTGAAAGAAGGAATCGACACTCATACTGTCCCAGAGCACCGACTTTGGCGCCAAGCTGCGCTGGACTCGCGCGGCCAGCAGCAGATCTTCCTCAATTTCCAACTGGCGTTGCTGCAGCTTCGCGTTGGCGGACCGCAGGTCTTCTTCCGCGCGGACCTGCTCGGAGATGTCCGCGAAGGTCACGATGCCAAAACGGCGGCCGGAATTCTGGATCGTCCGGGAACTGATGATCACGGGCAAACGGCCGCCGTCCCTTTGGGGCAGAACAAAGGCGTAACGGTTATGGCCGGCGCGCAGCGCGACGTCGATTTGCAGCTTCAGATATTCTCTTTCTTCGGGAGAAAAGAAGCCCAAGGTATCGGATGCGGCCACTTCTTCTCGGGAAAATCCGGTCATTTCAAGAAAACGGCTGTTTGCAAAGAGAATCTTGTGCGTCTCGTTTGCAATGATGACTCCGTCGTTAAGCACCTCGAGTACGGTTTCCATCTGCGTGAGCCATTCAGGTTTTTCCTCACCGATGGGATCTTTTTCAGTCATTGGCATAGGGGCCTCTGGAAATACAAAATTGGTACGGCGGCTTGGTCATGACAAAGCCGTTTCTGGCGTTAGATGCCGGCGCGCGCCTTGGCGATTTAGTTTTCGCCCAGCAAGATTAACAGCAACTTGATTGCTCTCGGAGCATCAAACTTTCGACGGCTACGAGGCTCTGGAACGGTCCAACGAAGCTCGAAGGACGGCGGGAAAGTATTCGGCTAGCAAGCAGGCTAGGCAAATACGAAAACGTTGCCGCAACCGGTGGTTTGCTTGCCTCCGAGCAGCTCAATCATGCCGCGGGCTTTACACTTTTTGTTGATGAGGGCTTTTGTTAATGGCAGCTTGTTGTGAAACCACGACGCGCTGTGCACAATCAGGCCGTAGTGGAAAATATCAGCGAGGCCTACGATGACACCGACAAATGGAGACACGGCAACGCCGATCAAGATGGTGATCGCCGATGTGGATGGAACGCTTGTCACCCAGGAAAAGGTTCTAACGAAGCGCGCGGTGGAAGCGGTCCTGCGGTTGCACGACGCGGGAATTCAATTCAGCGTTACGAGCGGGCGGCCGCCGCAGGGAATGGCTATGTTGATCGATCCGCTGAAGCTGGTCCAGCCGCTGGCGGCGTTCAATGGCGGCGTATTAATTGAGCCGGACCTGGAGACCGTCGTCGAGCAGAACTTTCTGGCCGCGGGAGTGCCGGAACAGGTGATCGATCTCATCGAGAAGCATGGTCTGGACGTGTGGATTTATACGGCCACGGAATGGTTCGTGCGGGACGTGAACGGGCCGCATGTGGCGCGCGAGCAGTGGACGGTGAAATTTCCGCCCAAGGTGGTGAAGACGTTTGATGGACTGTTGGGCAGCGTGGCGAAGATTGTCGGTGTGAGCGACAACCTCGAGGGCGTTGCAAAATGCGAGAAAGATGTACAGCAGGCCGGCGGCGAACACGTTTCCGCGGCTCGCTCTCAGCCGTACTACCTTGACGTGACCCATCCGAAGGCTAACAAGGGTGAAGTTGTGCTGGCGTTGTCCAAGCTGCTGGATATTCCGGCCGGAGCGATCGCAACACTCGGTGACATGCCGAACGACGTTCTAATGTTCAAGAAGAGCGGCGTGAGCATTGCCATGGGAAATGCCAGCAAGGAAGTCCAGGCCTCGGCCACCTATGTCACGGCGACCAACGAAAACGAAGGATTTGCGAAGGCCATCGAGGAATTCGTGCTGAACGCGCGTTCCGCGAAGGCTTGAGGCCGTCAGGCCGCGCCAAATTCCGTGAATCTTTCTCGTAGGTATCCAGCGGCAGGGAAGGAGCCTTCCTTTCAAGTCTGATGGACGGCGTGGCACGCTAGAGGAATTGCAGGGGCGGGTGGATCGAGTGAAACGATCCCCCGCATCTGGCGGGATCGCAGTCCACGGCCCATGTATAGAGGATGGCTCCGTCGTTTCGCGCTTCCACTTGGCTGGGACTGGAGTCTGGTTAACAATAACGTCATACCCCCCGCCGGTTTCTTGTAAATGCTCATTCTAAAGGACTTTAAGTTATTTATTTTGATAGAGTTTTAAAAGTGTTCATTCTAAATAACTTGCTTTGACTCGCCGCATCTACTGGCGCAGCCCTGTACCGTCCCCCTGCCTCTACCTTGTCGTGAAAGACGAAAACAAAGGACTTAGATGCTCAGGAAGTTGCGGGGAATAAAAAAAGCCAGCAAGGAGGCTGGCATCTGGGCACGCTGCCACAATATTACCCAGGAAACAGTGTACCTCGAAATGAACAAATTGTCAAGGGGAACGTGTGGGAAAATTTGTTACGTTATGGGGTCTGCAGGGCGCGTGGCGTAGGCGTTTCGTGAATCCGACAGCGCAGGCTGGGGTGAGGCAACTTTGGCGGACACAGAGCGGAGGTAGAAGATGGCAGCAAATGAAAACGCCTTGGCACCTTGGGGAGGATGGGCGGCCTTAATTCATTCAGGGCGGACGGCGATTGTGGCAATCGCTTCGTTGCTGGCTGCACGGCTATTCCGGCTGCCAGAAGCATACTGGGCGCCGATTACGACCCTGGTCGTCACGCAATCATCGCTGGGAGCGGCGCTGACCGTATCCTGGCAGCGATTTTTTGGGACGGCGCTTGGAGCGCTGGTGGGGGCGATGGTGGCGAGCCGGTTTGGACCGCACTTGCTCGTTTTTGGAATTGGGGTGTTCCTTTTGGGGTTGCTATGCGTTTTGGTGCGGGCAGACTGGAGCGCCTACCGCTTTGCGGGAATTACGTTCGCGCTAGTGCTGTTGATTGCGCGGCCGGATCCAGCATGGAGGATCGCTTTTCACCGGTTCGCGGAAGTATCCATCGGGATTGTGGTTGCTTTGATTTTTGCGGGGGTGTGGCCGGAACAAGAAGTGGCAGAGTCGAGGAAGAAGTGATGATTGGGAAGTGGTCCGTGAGCGATGAATGGCGACGGGCGCCGAAATGGTGATACTTTCTCGGACTATAGTGGGACAATCTGGCTCAACCTGAGCCGCCTAGGTTTTGCGTTCGATCCGTAAATTCCAGAGATATCTTCAAAGTTGCTGAGCCGGCGCGCGCCGAGACGAACATAGGGATGTGGTAAAATATCGTGGGAGGAGCTGAATGCAGGTGTCTAAAAAGAGCTTTTGGGGCCTAGGAATTGCAGGAGCATTCTTGCTGTTGATAGTGGCTGGCGGCGCTCGCGGACAAGCGCCTGAGGTCTCCGCAAGGCAGGCGCGGGCTGCGGCAGGGAAGGAGCGTCTTCTTCGGTTATATAACACGCACACAGGCGAGCGGATCGAGATTGTGTACCGACGAGACGACCAGTACATTTCGGACGCGCTGACGAAGCTTGATTATTTCCTTCGGGATCATCGAACGGGAGAAGTTCGCCATTTTGATCCGCGACTTTATGACATTCTCTCCGCTCTGACTGCGTCAGTCGGGCGGCCCGGAGCAGAGATTGATATCGTATGCGGCTACCGCGCTCCTTCGACGAACGAATTACTGCGGGCCCACACTACGGGGGTGGCCAAGCGCAGTCTCCATATTCAGGCGGAGGCGATTGACCTGCGGATGCCCGGCGTCGATACGTTGAAGCTGCGTCAGGCGGCTTTGGCGCTACATCAAGGAGGAGTAGGTTACTATCCTCACTCAGACTTCATTCACGTTGATGTTGGCCGTGTGCGCCAATGGTGTTTTGAGTGTCCTGCCAGCCTGCTCAGCGGCGACTAAGGGCAATTAACCGGGGTACGGATAACCCTTTTGCAGGACTTTTTCGAGTGTTGCGTCGTGTCCGTAGATGTCATCGTAGAAGTGAACGGTGCCGTCCTCTGACACGATCGCGGTGCCATAGACGATTAAGACGGAAATCGGGTGAACGAGATTCACCTGTTGGGTCGTCGTCCCGTTCATCGCCGCACGAATGCGGTCCATGTTCCAGCCGGGATTGTCGCGCAAGACCCACGCGGCCAAATCGGCCGGCCGCTCCAACCGAATGCAGCCATGACTGAAATCCCTGCGGGACTTCGAAAAGAAGACCTGTTCTGGGGTATCGTGAAAATAGACGTTGTAGCTATTGGGGAAAATAAATTTGACGAGTCCGAGTGAATTCTTCGGCCCTGGCATTTGCCGGATGAAGAGTTTGCCTGCCCGCAGTTTTTCCAGCACATCGCTACTCACCGCCCCCGACGCGACGACATTCTGGCGGCTGTCGACTACCTCGAAGCCCTTTTGGGCAAGGTAGCCGGGGTCGCGGGCGATACGCGGAAAGAATTCAGCTTTGGCGATGGAATAAGGGACGTTCCAATAAGGACGGAAAACGACATATTGCATGGTGTCGCTGAACACAGGTGTCGTGTGCCCGAAAGCTTTGCCTACGACGACCCTCATCTGTAGAGCGATTTTGAAGTTCGCGTCGTAAGCGCGCAGGTGGAATTCCGGGATATTTACGACAACAGGGGATTTCTGGTAGGAGACGGGAAGCCATCGCCAGCGCTCGAGGGTAAGCTGCATCTGCCGCACGCGCGCCGAAAGGGGCACGTTCAGATCGGCCAATGTTTGCGTGGTGAGCCGTCCATCAGCGAGCCGTCCATGACGGCGCTGAAAATGTTTGACTGCATCTACGAGAGCGCCCTGGTAGAGAGTTGCATCCGCCGGCACGATTGCGTCCGGCGGAAGGTCGCCCACTAAGCGCAGATATTGGGCCAGTTGCGGGACCCCCGCGTAGGAGCCGCCGGGCGCGATTGTTTTTTCAATCGAGGGGAGTGGTTTTCCATCAGATTCTATTGCAAGCTGCAAGTAAGTGTGAAGGGCTTGGATCGTGCGCTGATAGCCGGGAAAGGGGGGCTCCACCTGGGCGAGGACAGCGGCAACGTCGGTAGCATCCACAACATTTTGTTTCAAGAATTCGGGCAAATCGTATTTCTTTGCCTGGATGTCGAGCCCAAAGTCAAAGTGTTTGGGATTCACTTTGCCGATGTGCAGGTCTGAGATATATCTCATCACGGAAACCGTAAGAGCGAGGTCGAACCGTTCGGCGTCCGCCTCTGAGGGCTGCTCGACGGCGGGTTTGAGTTTTGCGAGCCGGCCGCTCCAACGTGGCCCGTCGTAATCGTCAGCGGAAAGCCCCTTTTGTTCCGCTTGCAACAGCACCGCAATGACTTGCTGGGCCTGCGCGGTGGGCTCCATTCCTTTTACCCAGGGGAGGGAATAGCCGTAGGATTCATAGAATTTCTGCACGTGCTGCACATAGTCACTGAAATCGGGCCAGCGCAGGTCCGGGAGATTTCCCGACTGGACCATGGCCCGCAACGAAGTCTTGCCGTCGTCGCTAAGTTGCTGAGACGGCGTGGCGGAGTTCGCGGAACTCGCTGGCCGTGAGCGTGGCCCGCTCAATGCGGCAATTCCGGCACTCCAAAAGAGGGGAATCGTCGCTAGAAGCAAAAATCCGAGCCTATTTTTCGGCATCCACCACCGTTTCACAAGGTTCCTCCGTCTGCCTCTCCGGGGCGGCTCAGCCCTCCAACTCTTTTCAGATGATCGATTCAGTTCGGAGATGAATGCGAACTTTTTCGTTTCGACTTCCAGGTCAAAGCCACGGCGAGCCAAACTGCCAATTTCCTCCCATAAAGCACCCTGCGCGGAAAGAAGCCACATACGTTGGATGCCGGCGCGCGTTCTTAGGACGCGAAAAGTTTGACGATTTCCTCAGGACAGTCGCGGTGTTTTTTTTCTGCGGTCCGTCGCGTTTGCCACAGGGGAGCCGAAAGCGCTACGACGCGCAGTGGATAAGCTTATCGCCGGAAGGGGGCAGAGCTGGCGCATGGCCCGCAAGGATGTTGACATTCTAATCGAGAAAGAGCTTTAATCTGGCGACGCAACGCGAGAAGAAACTGCAGACCGCTATGGCAAAAAAGCACAAGCCAGGGCTGGGAGTTGTCGTCAGCCGGGCTTGCGGCCTGCTCGTAATTTTGGCTGGGATACTTTTAGCAGCGAGTCTCTGTGTCGCCAGCACGGGGCCTGGCAATCCTGTCCCGAATATCTTCGAGCCCCATTCAACACCCGCCGACACCATCCGCCACCTTTCAAATTTTGTTCTTTCGATCACGGGCCTGATTTTCATTGTGGTCTTTACTTTGCTGACTTATGCCATCGTAAAATTTAGGAACAAAGCCGGGGACGAGCAGCGCGAGCCGGCCCAGGTTTACGGAAGCACGCAAATTGAGTTGGCCTGGACGGTTATTCCGATCTTGATCGTGGTCGTGCTGTTTTTGGCTACGGCGCGCGTGATTCACGCCATCCAGGATGCTCCGAAACCCGCGACGGCTCTCGATGTCACGGTGATTGGGCATCAATTCTGGTGGGAATACCGATATCCTGCGCTTGGGATCGTCACTGCTAATGAGCTGCATGTTCCTGTTAGCGATCCGGCGCACCCCACGCCCACGTTCATGAAGCTGCTTTCCGCCGATACCGATCACAGCTTTTGGGTTCCGCAGCTTGCGGGGAAAACTGACTTGATTCCGAATCGCGTGAATGAAACATGGATCGACCCGCACAGGACAGGACTATTTCTTGGGCAGTGCGCACAGTATTGCGGTACCCAACACGCGAAGATGCTTTTGCGAGTGTATGTGGACAGCCCCGAGGAGTTTGCGGCGTGGGTTCGCGCGCAGCAGCAGCCCCCAAATGATGACGACAAAGTGCTTGCCGGCAAACGCGTGTTTGAAACGACTGCGTGCGTGAACTGCCACGCGGTCGGCGGCACGAACGCCAACGGGCGTTTTGGCCCCGATCTGACGCATTTGATGAGCCGCGGCACGATCGCGGCTGGCGCGGCTGAAAATACGCCGGAGAACTTGCGGTTGTGGATTCAGAATCCCGACGCGATTAAACCGGGATCGCTGATGCCGGCAATGAAATTGAGCGATGAGGATCTTGACGCGCTGGTGCGCTATTTGGAGACGCTTCACTAGCGGAAGATTTTGGGAGATTGGCGATGTCGTCGGACGCGATGGCCATTCATGCTGCGGAGACCGCGGGGCGGCCGTGGGTCGAAATCCTGCATGAATGGGTGACCACGGTCGATCACAAGCGGCTGGGGATTTTGTACATCGTCTATGCTTTGATCTTTCTTGTAATCGGCGGAGTTGAAGCCACCATTATGCGCATCCAGTTGATGCGCCCGCACAACGATTTTGTTTCGCCGCAAGTCTTCAATCGCATGTTCACGATGCACGGGACGACCATGATTTTTTTCGTGGCCATGCCCGTGCTGTTTGGGTTTGCCAACTATCTGGTTCCGCTGATGATCGGCGCGCGGGATATGGCGTTTCCGCGGTTGAATGCATTCAGTTTCTGGCTGACGGCCTTTGGAGGAATCCTTCTTTACTTCAGTTTTGTGGGCGGAAGTGGGCTCTATGGCGCCGGAGACGCTCCCGACGTTGGATGGTGGGCATACGCACCGCTGACTTCGCGCGCGTTTTCGCCGGGCCATAGTTCTGACTACTGGACCATCGCAGTGCTGGTGTCCGGCTTCGGAAGCATCGGCACCGCAATCAACATCATTGCCACAATTCTTTCTATGAGATGCCCTGGCATGAGGCTGAGCCGTATGCCGTTGCTGGCGTGGCTGAATCTAGTCATGGGCGGCATGGTGCTGATCACGATAACGCCGCTTTCGGCGGCGCAGATCATGCTGCTGGTCGATCGGTATTTGGGCGGACATTTTTTTGATACGCAGGCGGGCGGATCGGCGGCGATCTGGATGCATTTCTTCTGGATCTTTGGGCATCCGGAAGTCTACGTCCTGATTATTCCTTGCTTTGCATTCATGTCCGAAATTATACCCGTGTTTTCGCGGAAGCCGATCTTTGGTTATCCGGTGATGGTGGGAGCCACGGTGTGCATCGCGTTCGTGAGCATGAGCGTGTGGGCGCACCACATGTTCACTATCGGGATGGCGTCCTACTCGAACGCTTTCTTCACACTCACGTCGATGGTCGTGGGTGTGCCGACAGGCATCAAGATTTTCAACTGGCTGGGGACGATGTGGGGCGGGAAAATCCTGTTCAAAACGCCGATGCTCTTCTGCATCGGATTTCTGTTCCAGTTCTTGATTGCGGGGCTTACGGGCATCATGCTGGCCGTCGCGCCGTTCGATTGGCAGCTCGGCAATTCCTACTTTGTCGTCGCGCACTTTCATTATGTGATCGTGGGAGGGATTTTGTTCGCGCTTTTTGGGGCGTTTTATTATTGGTTTCCAAAAATGACGGGAAGGATGCTGAACGAAAAGCTTGGCAAAGTGCATTTCTGGTTGTTCCTCATCGGGTTTCATCTGACGTTTGACTTTATGCACATTCCCGGCCTCCTCGGGATGCCGCGCCGCATTTACACTTACGAACCTGGCCGCGGCTGGGATATCTGGAATCAGATCGTGACCATCGGCGCATTTGTTCAAGGCATTGCGATACTGCTTTTCGTGGCGAATATGATTTATTCCTATCTGAAGGGACCGAAGGCGGGAAACGACCCTTGGGATGCCTGGACTCTCGAATGGTCGGTGAGTTCGCCGCCGCCTGTATACAACTTCGCCACCATTCCGACGGTCGCGAGCCGGCGGCCGTTGTGGGACTTGAAGCATCCCGAAGATCCGGATAGCCGCTATGAGTAAAGGGAGCAGCCGATGAGCGCCATCACGACACCCATCGCGCAAGCGTCCGCGGAGTGGCGCCTCCCTTATCGAGGCAAAGTCGGGATGGCCTGCTTGATTATCGCGGAGTCGGCGATCTTCACCATTTTCGTGGTGGCCTATCTTTTTTATCTTGGGAAAAGCCTGACGGGGCCGACGCCGCGGGAAGTGCTCGAGGTGCCGATCTTCTATACGATTTGCTTGTTGTCCAGCAGTCTTACGATCCACTTCTCAGCAAAGTTTCTTAGACAGGGGAAGCGAGGGGGCTTCCTTGGTCTGTGGTTGCTCACAATTGTGCTGGGCGGCCTCTTTTTGTTTGGGACCGGACAGGAATGGCACCGGTTGATTTATGAACATGGACTGACAATCTCCACCAACCTTTTCGGGACGACATATTACTCGCTCGTGGGGCTACATGCCACGCACGTGACGGCAGGTCTCGTAATGCTCATCGTCGTGCTTGTCTTTGGCTTGGCAGGCCGTGTCGGGAGCGAACAATCTGCCCGCATGGAAGTGCTTTCGATGTATTGGCATTTTGTGGACGCCGTTTGGGTGGTTGTTTTCACCGTGGTTTACGTTGTGGGCCGCTGAGGAGAAGGAATGGCAACGGAGCTATCCGCGAATCAAATGGAGCAAGATCCTCGAGCGCCGCGCGAGATCGAAATGCCGGCGTCGACAGCGTGGCCTATCGTTTTAGCGTTCGGTTTCACGTTGCTCTTCGCGGGACTGTTGACGAGCGTGTCGGTGAGCGTTCTCGGCGCGGTGCTTACGATTGCTGGTTGCGTCGGGTGGTTCCGCGAACTGTTCCCGCGCGAACACGAAGAAATCGTGCCGGTCGTAGACGAAGAGATTTCCATCACAACCGAAAGGCATTTTGTCGAGCGGCTGCCGGTCGCGCCGGAACACGTGCGCGCCTGGCTTCCACTCGAGACCTATCCCATATCCGCCGGCGTAAAAGGAGGCTTGGCCGGAAGCGTTGCAATGGCGGTTCTGGCATGTACGTACGGGTTGATTAAGACCGGGAGCATCTGGTATCCCATCAATCTTCTGGCCGCAGTTGTGTATGCGCCGACGGAGGTACCATCCGCCGCTCAATTCAATTCCTTTCACGCGGGAATCTTCTTTCTGGCCGTGGTCTTGCATCTCGTCAGCTCGACGCTCGTAGGATTGCTCTATGGCGCGATGCTTCCCATGTTTGCGCGCCGGCCCATCCTGCTCGGCGGCCTGATTGCTCCGGTGCTTTGGTCCGGGCTCCTGTATTCGATTATGGATATTCTTAATCCTGTGCTGGGGAGCCACATCGATTGGTATTGGTTTACGGCCTCGCAGATTGCGTTCGGCGTTGTCGCGGGGCTTGTCGTGATGCGGCAAGCTCGCGTGCCGACGCATGAAAATGTGCCGTTCGCGATGCGCGCAGGTATTGAGGCGCCTGGAGTGATGCCGCCGCGAGAAAGCGGAGAGAAACGGCCGTGAACCCAGCACGGCTTCTATCTGTGACATACCTGTTCACCGTACTGCTGCTGTCGGGTTGCGGTTCGCCGCATGGCCAGCCGCAAAAAGGCGTTGAGACGCTCGCGCCGAGTCAGGTTTTGGATTTTGCGGCTCTGTACGGGCAAAACTGTTCTGCGTGCCATGGCGCGGATGGAAAAGGAGGGGCAGCCATCCCGCTGGGCGATCCCGTTTATCTCGCGATAGCCGACGACGCGACGATTCGCAAGGTCACCGCGAATGGTGTTGGTGGGACGTCGATGCCGGCCTTCGTGCAGAGCGCCGGTGGAATGTTGACGGACCAACAGATCAACGTGATTACGACGGGAATCCGGTCGCACTGGAGCAAGCCGGGAATTCTCGACGGGGCAAATCCTCCTTCTTATTTGCCCAAGTCTGAAGGCAACGTCGCGCAAGGTGAAGCCGCTTATAAGACTTTCTGCGAATCGTGTCACGGTCCGGATGGCCGCGGAGGACCGAAGGGCAGTTCCATCACGGTTGATTCTTTTCTCGCGCTGATCAGCGATCAGGAGTTGCGAACTCTGGTGATAGCCGGCCGTCCAGAATTAGGCGCACCCGACTGGCGCGGAGACGTGCCCGGCAAGCCGATGTCTGACCAGCAAATCACCGACGTGGTTGCCTGGCTCGCTTCGCGGCGGTCTCGGGTCCCCGGACAACCGTATTCAACGTCGAATGGCGCGCAGCATTAGGAGCTTGAAGATGGCAGAAGAAAATACGCTGTCCCGGCGCGGGCTGCTGATGAAATTGGGAATTCTGTTCAACGGCATTGTGGCAGCGGCGCTTGCTGTGCCGGTGGTTCGGTTTTTTCTCTCCGCCTTTACGCGCGGGCGCGCGAACGGCTATCTCTCCTGGGTCACACTCGGACCAGTGAAAGACTTTCCGGCAGGCGAGACGCGGCTGGCGACCTTCCGGAATCCGAACGTGATGCCGACGGACGGCAAGACAGTGGACACAGCTTGCTGGGTGCGGCGGATCGAAGGCGATCAGTTTCAAGTTTTCGCGGTGAATTGCGCGCACCTGGGTTGCCCGGTGCGCTGGTTTCAGCAATCCGGTTTATTCATGTGCCCGTGCCACGGCGGAGTTTATTACCGCGACGGCTCGCGAGCTTCTGGTCCGCCGGAGCGCGGGCTGTTCGAGTATCCGTATAAGGTGGAGAACGGCCTCGTCACAATTCAGGCGGGCGAGCTGCCAACACCAGGATCGCCCGTGGCAGCGCTCGCCGGAAAGAAACCGCCATGCGTCTGATTTCGCGGATCGGCGAATGGTTCGACCGGCGCTTGCAGCTCGCGGCGCCGATTCGAGAAGCGGTTGAACATCCCGTTCCGCGCAGCACTGCGAGCTGGTGGTACGTTTTTGGCAGCGCCGCGCTCACCGTTTTCCTTTTGCAAATCGTCAGCGGAATAATGCTCGCGCTGATCTACGTGCCCTCGGCCAGCGAAGCGTGGAGCAGCCTGCAGGTTTTGAACAACGACGTGACGCTCGGGTGGTTCATCCGCGCGATGCACGGCTGGGGCTCGAACTTCATGGTTGCGATCGTACTGATCCACATGGTGCAGGTTTTTCTGTTCGGAGCTTACAAGTTTCCTCGAGAGCTTACGTGGATCGTGGGTGTTTTTCTTTTGCTGATGACTTTAGGCATGGCGTTTAGCGGACAGGTTCTTCGCTTTGATCAGGATGCTTACTGGGGATTGGGGATCGGTGCGTCGATTGCGAGCCGTGTCCCAATCGTGGGTACTGCAACGGTGCAGTTGATGCTGGGTGGCCCGATCATTGCGGGGGCTACGCTCTCGCGATTTTTCACGCTGCATGTTTTCGTGATTCCGGGATTGCTGATAGGTTTCGTCTGCCTTCATCTGCTGATGGTGCTGAAGCTGGGGATCAACGAGTGGCCGATGCCCGGGCGTGTGGTAAAGCGAGCGACTTACGAGAAGGAGTATCACGAATTAATCAAGAAAGATGGGGAGCCGTTCGTCCCGTACGCGGTGTGGAAAGATCTTTTCTTCGCGGCATTCATCCTTTTGGCGATTGCCGCATGTGCTTTGTACTTCGGTCCATTTGGTCCGACCGGTCGGCCGGACCCGACGATCATCCAAACCGTGCCGAAGCCGGATTACTTTTTCCTTTGGCTGTATGCTTTGCTCTCGCTGCTGCCCCCGTCGATGGAAACGCCCGCGCTCTTGATCGGCCCGGTGGTTGTCATCGTCGCTCTGCTGCTACTTCCATTTCTCTCGGGAGAAGGCGAAAAGAGCTGGCGCCGACGGCCGATTGCCGTCTTGTCCATTATGCTTATCGCGATTACGCTCGGGACATTCACGCATCTTGCGGAAATCGCTCCGTGGAGTCCGCACATGAATGCCTGGAGCGGTGACCCCGTTCCTGAACGATTTTTGCGCCACACGACCGCGCTGCAGCGTCAAGGCGCGCTCGTCTTTCAGGTCAAGCAGTGCCGCAACTGCCATTCGCTTGGGGAGCTAGGCGGTGAGAGAGGCCCGGCGCTGGATAGCGTCGCCGTCCGGCTTACGCAGGACCAGCTCATCCGCCAGGTGATCCAGGGAGGCGGCAATATGCCCGCGTACGGCAAGAATTTGAGCCCAGCGGAGACTACAGCGCTCGTGGCTTTTCTACAAACATTGCATCCGGCGGGACAGGCTCCCGCGCGCAATGCTGCGCTCGATGAAAGTTCCCAGCCCGCTCGTCCGTCGAAGCCGTAGAACGATTCATGCCAACCCCAGTTCAAGCTGCGTTCGAAATGTGGACATTTCCAGTTTGGCTTACACTGGCCATGGTTCTAGCGGCATTCGTATACCTGCGTGGGTGGCTTCATCTTCGTTCGTCTCCCGTAAGCGTTATCCCTGTTTGGCGCGCGAGCAGTTTTCTTCTCGGGCTGTTTTCGATTTGGGCAGCGGTGGGCTCGCCTCTTGGTGCGTTGGATGAGGAGTTGTTGACGGTCCACATGGTTCAGCACCTGCTGCTCATGACTATCGCTCCTCCTTTGATTTTGCTCGGCGCGCCTTTCATGCCTTTTTTGCACGGGTTGCCCAGGCAATTTGTGCAAGGCGTTCTCGGCCCACTGTTTCGGTGGCCGCCGGTGCAGTGGTTAGGCCATGTACTTTCGCAACCGGTGCTTTGCTGGTTTGCTGCTGCCGCGGCGTTAGTTGGCTGGCACGTCCCGGCGCTATTTACGTTGGCGCTGCATTCAGAGGGATGGCATGTCGTCGAACACGCCAGTTTCCTCGGCACCGGATTTCTTTTCTGGTGGCCGGTTATTCAACCGTGGCCGAGCGTCTGCATCTGGCCGCGTTGGTCAATCCTCATCTATCTCTTTCTCGCCACGCTACCGTGCGACATTCTTTCCGCCTTCCTCGCCTTCTGCGATCGCGTGGTCTACCCGGTATACATCTCCGCGCCCCGGCGGTTCGGCCTATCGGTTCTCCAAGACCAGCAGTGCGCGGCAGCCTTGATGTGGGCTTGCGTAACAATCGTCTATCTCGTTCCCGCAGCGATTCTGACCATGCGCTTGCTGGCGCCAGGGGCAGCTCAGGAGCGGCAAGTCTAAATTTGCATATGCTTGGGACTTTTTGCTATTGGGATATCCCGGTTCGTTGTTCTACTCTAAAGGCCAAGTGTAAATTGCATCCTAACTCGACGGAGACACACCAAAGAAAGAGAAGTACGTCGACGAGTCTCTGGATGAAGCGCTCGCAGCAAAATGGCCGAGAAGCCCGTACACAAGCGGAGAGAATTGATCAGGCTTGCAGGCCTCGGATTGCTATTCTCGCCGTTTCGGAGCGTCTTTGGGCGACTAGCCAGACCGCAAGCGCGCTTTACGCCGCCAAACCGTCCGCCTTTTGAAGGCACCGACGACCAGCTTCTCGACGAATTACAGCGCGCAACTTTTGATTTCTTCTGGAATGAGGCGAGCCCGAGGACTGGCCAGGTGAAAGATCGCGCGCTGGCCAACGGGAATGACAACAATACGCACACAATGTCCAGCATCGCGGCGACGGGTTTCGGCTTGACCAGTCTGTGTATTGGCGACCGCCGCGGTTTTGGGAAGCATTCGGATATTATCAAGAGAGTCCGACAGACATTGCGATTTCTTGCGCAGGTGCCGGCGCACGAACACGGCTTCTTTTTTCATTTCGTTCACATGGAGACCGGCCAGCGCTGGGCAAAGTGCGAAGTGTCCTCAATCGACACATCCTTGCTGCTGTGTGGCGTGCTCACCGCAAGACAGTATTTTGAAGACCAGGAAATCAAGGATCTCGCGACAAAAATTTACGAACGCGTCGATTGGCCGTGGATGCTTAACGGCGGTTCCACCCTTTCGATGGGTTGGCTGCCAGAATCCGGCTTTCTGAAAGCGCGCTGGGTCCACTATTGCGAGCTGATGATGATTTATCTGCTCGGGATTGGTTCTCCCACTCATCCATTATCGGCGGAAACATGGAAAGCCTGGACTCGGCCGGTTATCCGCTATCAAGGAATCGAATATATCTCCGGCAACGATCCGCTTTTCACGCACCAATATTCGCAAGCATGGTTTGATTTCCGCCAAACACGCGACTCATATACAAATTACTTCGAGAATTCGATTAAGGCGACGAAGGCTCACAGACTTTTCTGCCTTTCATTGCATGACCGTTTCCCGGATTACAGCGACAATTTGTGGGGAATTTCCGCATCGGACTACGTCAACGGCTACACCGCCTGGGGCGGGCCTCCATCTCAAGGCCCCATCGATGGGAGCATCGTCCCTTGTGCCACAGGCGGCTCGCTCGCATTTCTTTTCGACGATTGCATCCGCGTCCTTCGCAACATCCGCAGCCGCTACGCTGAAAAAGCCTGGGGAAAGTACAGCTTCGTCGATGCCTTCAATCCACTTACCGGCTGGTACGACCACGATGTTCTGGGAATCGACCTGGGCATCACGATGCTCATGGCGGAAAATCACCGCACCGGCCTGGTGTGGGACACTTTCATGAAAAATCCCGAAGCGAAATCCGCCATGCAAAAAGCGGGTTTCCGCCCAACCTAGCAACGAAAAACGGCATTGCGGCCCGAAACAAAAAGCTGCCAGCGAGTGGCGAATGATTCCATTTGCTGGCAACTTCCTCGAACAAATTAAAAGGCGCAGTCCGTGTTTCAATCGCGCCTCCCGGGGTGAGGCTAAAAGCTGAAGCGGGCTCCGATCGTCACGACTCGGGCGGCAAGAGCATTAGTAATCGTGCCGAAGTTTCCGTTGTTAATGTTGTTCGAGATGGCGTTCGGGTTGAGATTCACATTATTGAATAGGTTGTAGGTGTCGACCCGGAGCTCAATTTTGGCGTCTTCACCGAGCACCGGCATGTGGGGCAATCCGAACGCTTTGGCGAGTGACAAGTCCACGTCCTTATATCCAGGGAGGTTGAGCGAATTGCGAGCCAGGCCGGGAACCGGAGGAAGCGTGGTACCAAAGAAGGCAGGGTAGGTACCCGGCGAAAAATACGCCGTGCCGCCGTTCGGAAAGTTCGAATTCGCAACTGTCTCGAATGCGCCGTTTGTGACCAGGTTGCCTGCGCCGCCCAAATAGGCGGCAGGGAACAGCGACCCGTAGCCGCATTGCGGGCAATAAGTGTTTCCGCCACTAACGTTCGTCATGGGAGTCCACGGGAATCCAGAGTGGATAGTGAAAATGCCGCTAAGTGACCAGCCACCGGCGACCTTCTCCAGCCAGCTGTTGCTACCGTGAAAGAAGACTGGCTGCCACACTGCGTAGACCTTGAATGCATTTTGTACGTTATAGTCGCACCGCCCATAGTTCAGGCCGAGGTTGTAGGGATAAGGCTGCTCGGAGTAGGGTGCAGAACTCGTGTCCATGCACTTCGACCACGTATATTGCGTGTCGGCCATGAACTGCTGGGAGAACCTGTGCTTCAGTTCCGCAAGCATGGCGTTATAGTTCCCGCGCCCATTCACACCCCAATAGTCGCCGCCGCCAATTTGCGGGTTGAACGCGTAGCCCAGCGTCGCCGGAACGGCAAGCGGGTTTTCGTGGAAAAAAATGTCACGGGAAATGCTTCCCTGATAACCCAGGGACGCTACGAAGTCATGACCCAGATCGTAAGCGACGTCGGCCGAGTAATGATGAACCCGCATGGTCGGCAGGTTCGTTGGGAAGATGCTTAGGAACGACGATCCGCTTGTTGGGAGTCCATTCGAACCAAAGGTGGCAATGGCGTTCGGGTTCGCCGGATAGCCGTTCAAGCTGTGAGGATCCGACGAAAGGGCATAAATAATGCCGCAATTCGGAAGTGGCGGGGTCTGAGCACAAGTTGTAGGGTTGCTGTAGTTGAACACCGGGGACACCGCCAGTCCCGGGTTACCTACGATGTTCGACGAAATAGCAATTTGCTCTCCGTTATAGCTCAGTCCATAGCCGCCGCGAAACACAAGTCGGCTTTGGAAGTCGTGGCCCAGGAACGACTTCGGGCTCCAGGCAACACCGATCTGTGGTCCGAAATTGTCCTTCTGAGCGTTCCAGGAATCACCCCGCCGCACTGTTAGGCCAGTCAGGTAGTCCGACCCCGCGCCAGGAGTGGCCACAAACATGTCGCCCTGTTTTGCATAAAGCGGACCGAAGTAGGACCAGCGCAGTCCAAGAGTGACAGTCAGATTCGAGCGAACCTTAAAATCATCCTGGACAAAGTAGCCCATGAGGTTTTCGCGTTGATCTTGACGGACTGTGGTTGGAAATCCAGAAGTGGGATCGAATTGCCGCCCGTTGCCTCCTTCGCTACTCGGCGCATCGTTCAGGAAGTCCCACAAATTGAAGAAGCTGTAAATTGGCACACCGCAACCGGCGCAGTCTTGCAAGTAAAACAGGCGTGTGCCGTCGCCTCCAAACTTAATCGTGTGGCGTCCGTAAATCTTGGTGGCTACATCCTTGAAGCCGTAGGTCCACTGGTTCAGAATGCTTCCAACGTTAGGCCCGAACGAATTGATCGTTATGCTCCCGATGGTTCCGATACTATCTGTGGGAAATCCGACCGGTGCCTGCGGGTTCGAGTCAATCTCATTCCAGCGCCAGCCTGCGGCGTTCGCGCGTAATTCGTTGAGGAAGCTCGGGGTGAAGGTATGATCCCAAATCCCGGAGAACGCATCATTAATTTGCGAATGGTGGAAAATATCATAAGCGCGATTACCGTTGTAATCGTCTTTCGTGTAGGGGACGTAGTAGATGGCGAAGCCAATGCGATCTCGTCCGGTGATATTCGCGTCGAGCCGGCCATTGTACTGGACAGCCGTAACCTTGGTAGGGTTGATGGTGTTGTAATTCGCAATATCCGCCACCGTGCCCAGGGGGCTCCCGGGGGTCCCGCAACCCGTGCCCGCTCCCCCGCAGCCAGGATGGTTGGGGTCAGACCAGCCGAGATCCTGCGTACTTAGGCCGGTCGTCAGGGGCGTACCGATATTGAGGCCCCCCGGAACTTCCGCGCAGTTTGCGGGAATCTGAGCAGTAGCATGAGCCGCGTCGGTAAGACCGGCTGTTTGGCACATAGCGTTTGGATTCAGGGTTCCCACTACACCGTTACCGGGAAAAGATAGATACTTCGCCGCGATGCTTCCCGAAGGCGCTAAAGCGTCGAATGCAGCCGTGTCGTACCAGCCGTTCCCTTGTATGTTGGAGAAGGGTTCACGAACGGTCTCGTAGTTGAAGAAGAAAAATACCTTGTTCTTCCAGATCGGCCCGCCGACGCTGCCACCGAACTGGTTGAACTTATTGGCGTCCTTAGTCACGGGAAGGCCCTCGCCGTTGAATTTCTGGTATGCGTTGAAGCTCGGTTCGTGGTTCGTAAGGAAAAGGCTGCCGTGGAAGTTGTTGGTGCCGCTCTTCGAAATGATCTGGATTTGCGAGCCGCTGAAGCGTCCATCCTCCGCGTCATAGCTGTTAGAGACGACTTTTACGCTATCGATGGAATCCTCCGAGGGTGTGATGACCGTTGAACCACCCCAGACAGCGCTGGTCGTGCTAATGCCGTCAATCGAAATCCCATTGTTTTCAGTCTGTTGACCGCTGGCAATCACCTGTGCGCCGTTTTCGGTTTTAAAGATGCCGTCCGCGCCTCCGGATTGCCCACCGCCTGTCTGCGTGCCGGGAAGGTTGTAGCCGTCGCCTCCGCCTCCTCCTTGCGAGCCATCCGCAAAGGATCCTGGCGCCAATTCCACCAGCTTTAAGACATCGCGTCCGAACGAGGGCATGTGCTGGATCTGGTTGCTGGTGACCGTGCCGTTGATGGAAGCCGTCTCCGTATCCATCAGCGGCGTCGCATTTCCGTTCACTGTAACGCTCTGCGTGACCTCGCCAAGCTCGAGTTGAATATTCAAAGCGTTCGCTTGTTCCGGAATCACGCTTACGTGCTCAAGGACCTTCTTTTTAAAGCCCTGCATCTCGACGGTGATCGAAAACGTGCTGGGAGGCAGGGCGTTGAAATTGTAGATTCCACTCCCGTTCGTCGTGGCTACCAGCGTTTGGTTTGTTCCCAGATTCTTTAAAGTGACGGTCGCCCCAGAAACTGCGTCTCCTTGCGGATCGGTTACGACGCCCTGAATGGAAGCACGATATTGGGCGTGCGCGGAGGTGACGAGCAGGACTGCGCAGAACGAAAACAGAATCCCACGAAGGGTCAGTTTGAAAAGATTCACGTGAGTTTTCCCCCTGAAAAGAATGCCGATGGGCCCGGCATCTTTAGCTAAATCGGTTAACTGGTGTACCTCACCCCGCCGAATGATATGCAAGCATTCGAGTGGCGACACCCTTACAGATGCCATTGCCAGCCAAAAAGTTAGTTCATGGCATCACAAATCTTGCATCCAATGGAGTGCCTACGAACGGCCTTATCTTTAGCCGAGCATCCGCCCGTCATCGCAGCGGCGCGATCAATACGTCTACGTAGCGCCCTTGATGGGACCGTTGCCCTTGGCGTGACGCATCTAAGCTAGTGGATAGCTCAGCCTCTGACTTGTGACTTATTCCTGACGAAGCGCGCGCATCGGGTCGGAACGGGTGGCGCGCCATGCGGGTAAGAAAGTGGCCGCGATGGCGGTAGCTAGCATCACCGCCAAGGCCGTGGCAAAAGCGCGTGGATCGTGGGGACTTACTCGATAGAGATAGGGACCGAGCAGACGCGTCAAGAGCAGAGCGGCTGCAACACCGAGCAGAACGCCTGCCGCGGTAAGAGCTAGCGCTTGCGACATGACCAGCCGCAGCAGATCGTTGGCACGTGCGCCGAGGGCTATGCGCAAACCCAGTTCGCGCGTGCTTTGCGAAACAGAGTAGGACATGACGCCATAGAGTCCGATGGCGGCGAGCAACAAAGCCAAGCCGCCCAGTACGGCGAGCAACGTGACGGCGACTTTTTGCGGGGAAGTCGAGCGATCCACCTGCTCTTGCAGGGTGATCACCTCGTAGAGCGCGAGGTTGCCATCGAGCGAGTGAACTTCACGGGCCAGAGCGTCGGCCATGGTCTGCGGGCTGAGCGGAGTGCGTATGTTCAAGCTGCCGCCAATCGTGAAATTTTGCCGGCGCGGAACGTAGAAGAAGGGCTTCGGCAGGTCGCGCATGCTCTCGTACTTGGAATCTTTAGCTACTCCAACAATGGTCATCCAGCGCCCCTTGATTTGCACACGCTGACCCACGGGATTTTTGCCTTTCCAGAATTGCGCGGCCATGGTTTCGTTTACGACGGCGACCAGAACGCCGGACTCATCATCGGAGCGGTTAAATTCCCGCCCGGAGATGAGCGGGATGCCCATGGTCGCGAAATAAGCAGGACCGACTTCGTTGTATTCCACGGTGGGTTCCTCTTCCGGGGGAACGTCGTAGCCATCCACCGCAACCGGGCTGGAGGAATAGGCGCCGTAGCCGAGGGGGGTGACGCGCGCGAAGGCGGCCGATTCGACTCCGGGGAGAGCCACAACGCGGTCCAGCAATTCATCCTGAAAAGTTTTGGCGCGCGGAACGTCATATCCGGCGGACACCAAATCCACCGCGGTGTTCAGCACGCGATCCGTGGTGAAACCGGGATTTGTGGTGCGGATCTTTTGCAAGCTTTGCATGACCAGCGCCGTTCCCACCAGCAGGACAAAACTGAGCGAAACTTGCAGGACAACCAGCGCCGAGCGCGCCCACGACCTTCCGTGGCCGCCAACCACGCCGGCCATTTCCGATTTGAGGGCCGTGGCGAGATCAATTTTGCTCGTCTGCACCGCCGGGAAAAAACCAAGCAGCAGAGTGGAAAGCAGACAAACTCCAGCGGTCAGAGCGAGCACGCGCCAGTCCAGGTCGCCCGGCAAGTACATCGATACCCCTGCGCGGGCAGGGAAGAGCAGCACCAGAGCGTGACGGGCCCAGTAGGCGACCGCGAGTCCGCCGGCGGCGGCAAGAACGGACAAGATGAGACCTTCGGTGAGCAACTGCCTCAGCAGGCGGCCGCGTCCGGCGCCGATGGCGGCGCGAACCGTCATTTCGTGGCGCCGCGAGAAGGAGCGGACCAGCAGGAGGTTGCCGACATTGGCGCAGGCGATCAGCAATACGCAAAGCACGACAACCAGCATGATGGAAAGCGTGGGGAGCATCGTGCCGGCATTGTTGAATGGCGTGGCCCAAAGCGGCCAGAGCTGGACGCTGCGGCCTCGGTCGGTTAGGGGATAATCCTTTTCCAGGCGGCTCGCTACGGCGGATACTTCCTGCTGTGCCTGCTGCGGCGTGACGCCGGGTTTGAGGCGCGCGTAGGCTTCCGCCCACCGTGCGTCGCGGTCTGCGAGTTTGTAGCCGCCGGCTTCAAAGAGTTCTTCCATGGAAGCGGGCACCCAAAACTGCATGGCCCAACCGACAAAAGTTCCGTAAAAACCCTGCGGCGCGACGCCAATGATGGTGTGGACCACGCCGTTCAGCCGCTGCGTCTTGCCAATAATTTGGGGGTCACTCTTGAAGCGTCCTTGCCAAAGCTGATAGCTGATGACAGCGACGGGGTGCGCGGCGCTGCCCACGTCTTCGCCGGGCAGGAATCCGCGGCCCAGGACGGGATGCACACCGATGGCGTCGAAATAGTTGGCCGAGACGATGCTGCCGATGGTGCGCTCCGCGCGGTCGCCGATGCTGAGCGAAGTGCCGGTGATTTTGCTCACGAACAACGCGTCGAAAAGCGTGCAGTTTTTCTGCAGGTCTAGAAAGTCGGGCCAGGAAAGTGAGGTTGCGCCGGTTTCGCCGCGAGCGGTTCCAGCCAGCGCCATCAGACTTTCCTGATGCGCGACGGCCGGATAGGGGCGAAAGAGGATGCCTTCGACCCAGCTGAAGACGGCGGCGTTGGCGCCGATGCCAAGCGTAAGACAAAGAATGGCGAGGACGGAAAAGCCCGGACTACGCCAGAGCATGCGGAAGCCGACGCGCAGGTCCATGGCGAGATCTTCGAGCCATCGGAATTGCCAGGCTTCACGGGAATCCTCTCGCGCGAGTTGTGTCGACCCAAACTCGTTGCGGGCGCGGCGGATCGCGTCCTCCTTGGACACACCACTTTCTTCGAGTTCTGCGGCGCGCGTCTCGACATGGAACTGCAGTTCGTCGCGCATTTCGCGGTCGAAGCGCGCGCGGTTCCGGAAGAAGCGCAGACGGTTCAGCCATTCGCGTGGTGAGGACATGGCGCGCCTCCTTACACAGTGCGCATTACCAACTGGATGCTTTTCACCAACTTGTCGAATTCCTTGGTCTCAGCGTGGAGTTGTTTCCGTCCTTCGGGAGTGAGGCGGTAAAAACGGGCTTTTCGGTTATTTTCCGAAGTGCCCCATTCAGCCTGCAGCCAGCCTTTCACGAGCATGCGGTTTAAGGAGGGATACAGCGAGCCATCCTCGATCTCGAGGCCGTTGGCGGAGGCGTTTTTGATGTGCTTGGCGATGGCGTAGCCATGAAGAGGGCCGCGGGCGAGGGACTTGAGGATGAGCAGGAAAAGCGTACCGGGCAAAAGTTGAGAAGGATCGTTTCTCGTCATTCTGTTCTGTGCTTTCTGTTGCTATTTGCCGCTATCCTTCCCTATTCCAGTCTAGATATAGTCCCGAAAGGGGAGGGTGTCAAGCAAGTCCTTGAGCGAAAAGGAGGTACACGCCGTGCGACGCATCGCTGACCAGGTTGGCCGACTCGGGGTTCGATGTCTGTAGTGCGGGCTAACCCGAAGGTATTCCGGGCCAAAAGCGCGGTTCTGGGAAGTGTGAAATTGGACGGGTCGGACGGCTGCGTCGGCATGTCTGCCGCGACGAAACAGTACTCGTTACAACAAATCCGCATTCGTTTTTACGTAATTAGTACAAGCGGGTATCGGTCGCTGGTTGCGGATCGTTGACTAGGGTTCGAGATGGAAGGGAGAAGTCAAAGCTCGGACTCGAAATACCCGCGGGGGCGACCACTCACGAGGACGAGCAGTCCACCCTTGCACAATTCGCAACGATAAGCTACGGAGAGAATCAAAGTAAAAATCAGCGCGTCGCGTTTAGGCCCGGCCACCCATATCGAGTAGATTTGGCTAGAAGCTGTTGCATGGCCTAGTACAGGCTCCTGAAAAGAAGGTAGTTGAGTTTTCTCGGATGAGAGATAAGCAGAGTCAGCAGCGCCGAAGGAGGGCCGATGGCCCGGTTGGGTCCATTGCTGACGGAGCGTTCTTTCATATCGCCTGCTTCATGATTGTTTTACGGAGGGCTGTGCAATAGCTTCTAGTTTCTTCGTTGAAGCCATCGTGCCAGCGGCGAGTACTGTGTGTGACCCGGACGATCCCGCTGCCCTAAGTAGGCCGTCGGCTTACAGGCAATCAAAATGTTTCCTCGTGGGACTTGGATTCACCTTCAATCGAAATGAGGTAGAGCCCATGTTCCAACATTCAACAGTCGTGTACTTAATCCATCGCCGGCGCGACCGATCATTACGGAAAGCTTGGCGGATGCACAGGCCAAAGTATCCAGTATTCGTATTCACAACCCCTGGACTTCCATGATAGGTCTCTGTCAAGAGAGCAAAAGCTCTCTCGACGCGCTACGCAAAGCACGGGTGTAAGTCCTTACTCATAACCAAGACTTGAGCTTCCGCTCGTGTCTCTCCCGCTTGCTTTCGTTGCTCCCGCGATTTCCTGAGTGCTGGTGCAGGTATTTCCCTGATTGTCCGGCAGGTTTTCTCAGCGTGAAACTCGCTAAGAAGGAGACACTACTCGTGGAAGTTGGCCTCCTTTTCCAGTCGGGGGGCGGTATGCCCTGCAAGTCGTGCGGATCAGTCAACCTGAGCAAGTTCACCGCTGAGATGGGTATCCATTTCCCCGGACTGAAAAACATTGATAAGCCCGTCGTGTGGGTATTTCCTGAGTTAGTTGTCTGCTTGGATTGCGGGATGGCCGAATTCGTCGTGCCGGAAGCTAAACTCCGCGAACTTGCAAAAGGTGAGGCCGCTGCGGCGAGAGACGCGCGGTGAGGTCATCTCGCCTTCCCGGTCCACCACAAGACCACGCCAATAATTCGCCACTTAGCCTCTGGAGCCAACGAGACGGATTCGTACTCTCGATGATCAGACACCAGCGCATCGGTATGATCGAACCTTATCAGTCGTGAAACGAGCAAACCGCTTTCAGAATTCCAAGCCAATACAATCTTCCCAACTAGTTGGTCGTGACCGACCTCGAACGTATCCACCGCAATGATGTAGCCTTCGAGAATCAACGGCGACATGGAATTACCTTTTACCCGAAGGCAAATTGTCGAACTCGGATTGGGACACCAGTCACGCGGAGCTACCAACATGGTTTCTGGCCGCACCTGTTGTAAGTCGACTTCTTTGTCCCCACTCTTCCCTGGAGTCCCTGCATGTACCGGCAGAAGTGGAATAGCCACAAAATCAGACGGCGTTAGTGGCAGCTTGTGGTGGCCGGCATGTACCACCAGCACGTCCGCCATCCTGCTCTCGTGCAAACGGTCTCGTGCTGCGGGCAGGACTCGCATTACATCCTCTGAGCGTAATCCAGCGCGTCCCCAGAAGTACCAGCAAAGTGGATCACCTGCGAGATTGCCGAGTTTGATGTATATGTTGGCGGGTACTTCCAGAATTCCGCGTTCCCAGCGAGACACAGACATCGGCGACGCGCCCAAGCGCTTGCCCAACTCCGACTGGGTAAGCTTCAGAGTCCGCCGAAATCTCTCGATCTGCCGGGACCATTCCGGCACATTGGCTTCGTTCTTGCGACGCATAACCGTGAGGTAAAGGAAATTATACTGCGAGGCTTGCCTCGCGCAAGGGCACTCATTGCAGCCCTTCCGGCGCCAGCCGATACACGGCTGTTTCGAAAGTGCAGTCCGTCAATGCGCTGCTGAGAAACTGTTCACCCAGCATGACCGCTTTCACCGCGGATAATAGCTCCCTGCCTGCATCTGGTTTAGCAACGAAGCCAGCCCCGATCCCCAAAGCTTCTCGCACCACAGCGCTGGAGGATTCCTGGCTCAAGAAGAGTATTTTAGAATTTGGGGCAAACCTGCGTATTTGTCGAGCGGCAGCGATGCCATTCAGCTTGGGAAGCCCGATGTCCAACAAAATCAGGTCTGGTTTCAGTTCTTTGGCCTTCTGAACTGCCTCTAGCCCGTCTGAGACTTCGCAGATTATGCGCAAGCGAGGTTCTCGCTCGACCATCGAAGAAATAAAGCGACGCCAGGGTTCGAAATCCTCCACTACCAAAATACGGATGGATGGCATGCGTGACCTCCAGCACGTTATTTGCAATGATCAAGCGCGTGGGCCCGGGCCTTCGAATCGATTATCTGGCAGGTTAAACCATTTCTGCTACCTGTCAGAATTGACAGGTGTGCCATAACGTTACCATTATTCTACTCGCCCGATTAACGCCCGCCAGGATTGACTCCGCAGGTCGTGACCAGGAGTTCATGAATGCAAGAACTCCACACTGTTACTATTGGCAGGTTCCACCAATTTCACTCAGCGCTGTAATTCCTACGAATCCGTTTTCCCATGCCTTCGAACTTATGGTGGAGCAGCAACTTTCGAAAGGTACCAAACCATGCTCAATGCCATTCTTTTTGTGATACTTGGCGTGGTTGTTTTCTGGCTGTTAGCTGCTATTTTTGAGGCAATAGGATTCACAAAGCATCGCTACGTCGCACGTGGTTTTGCGGCGTTGCTCACCATCGCTGGGGCATGCATCGGCACGGGATACCAACATTGGTGGCAGGTGTTGATTGGAATTGGGGTTGTTTTTGTTTATCTCCAGACATTGAGGAAATCTCCGGACAAATCGGCGCAAGAATCAAGATGAGGAACTTTTCGCCAGCCCCTTTCGTAGCCAGATGGGCCTCTGGCCGTGATTTGAATTGCCGAGTAATTGGAAATTCTCTCATAGGGACCCGGAGATCATATCCGCCTGGAGACGAGAAAAACCGTGGACCACAAAGACTATGTGAATCGCGCTGTTGAAGCGTCCATCCACATCGGGCTGGTCATTCTGCTGACAGCCACTTGTTTCTTTATCTTGCGCCCCTTCATTCCCTTGAGTGTATGGGGCATCATCGTCGCGATCGCCGTCTACCCGCGCTACCGGCAGTTGCAGCTCGTACTCGGCGGTCGTGGCGTCCTCGCTGCTGTTCTTATCACCCTTGTACTTCTAGCTTTGCTGATTGTTCCTGTGGCCTTGCTCTCAGGAACATTGATTGGGGGTGCCCAGACCTTCGCCGCACACCTTAAGGACGGAACCCCAATTATCCCACCGCCTCCCGCTGGCCTGGAAACCTGGCCTCTCGTCGGCGTTCCCTTGCAAAGTGCATGGAGCTTAGCTTCAACGAACATTACCTCCGCGCTAAGGAATATCGCTCCGCAAATCAAGGCAATCGTCCCTGGCCTGATCGCGGCTTCTGCTGGAATAGGCCTCACTGTTCTACAATTCGCTCTCTCCCTCATAATTGGGGGAGTCCTTCTCGCGAACTCACGGGGTGCTGCCGGTGCTGCCCACTCCTTAGCCAATCGTATATTTGGCGAGAAAGGGCCGGAGATTGAGCAGCTCGTCGGCTCCACGATCCGCAGCGTCACGATAGGAATCCTGGGCGTGGCTCTGATTCAATCGGTTCTCGCGGCTCTTGGTTTTCTTGTAGCAGGCTTGCCGGGTGCAGGATTGTGGTCCGTCGTGTTTCTAGTTGCCGCATTGCTACAGGTGGGGACACTGGTCCTTATTCCCGCCGTGATTTACGTCTTCGCGACCGCTAGCGTCACGAAAGCGGTGATTTTTATGGTTTGGTGCCTCATCGTCGCCCTCGCAGACAACACCCTAAAACCACTTCTGTTAGGGCGAGGCGTCGCAGTTCCCATCGCAGTCGTATTTCTCGGTGCGATTGGAGGGTTCGTAGCGATGGGCATTATTGGCTTGTTCATTGGCGCGATCGTTTTGTCGGTGGGCTACAAGTTGTTCATTGCCTGGGTAGCTCGAACTCCCGCCGTCCTTGGCGAGACTTGATATACAACGGTCCCATGCTGGATCACAGAGGACTTCGAAACCCGGGAAGCCGATCAAGTTGAGAGTGAGCGTGCAGTGTCTATTTTACCCGGACGGGTGTAGTTCTCCGATGGTGTTCGTGGAGGCAATCACGATGATTTTTACGGGGATCACGATCACATTTCTTTAGCAGATCTGCTTTGGCCTTTGGCTGACCCTTCCTCGGTTACTGGCCTCGCAGCAGGAATAACTCTATAAGGGTATGGCATCGGAAGAAAGGAGGCCTGGTCGCGCTTGGACAGGTTTTATGAATCATTTATCACGGCAACCACAGTCGGTTACGCCGATCTCCGGCCGGTGGAAAGCGCCTCCAAAATTGCTTCGGTTCTGATCGCTTTCCTGGGACTAATGTTGTTGGGTATCGTCGTTGCGGTTACCATTCACGCTGTGAATTTGGCTTTGGACACACGTCGCTAGCCCTGCTATTCGAAGTCGACCAGGAACTAAATTCGGGAATTCGCAAAGTAAGATGCACAGAAAGCTGTCTTCAGAGTAGCTGTCCTGCCTCGAGAGAAGCCAGCGGATTGCAATCGCTCTCCCCTGCAGGCGCCGAAGGTCGATGAGCCGAGGTTTCGCTGCACCTCGATTCCCACAATCTTCTGAAGTTCATGGCATGCAGCGCCTGATGCACAAGATAACCGGATACGTTAATGTCCGAGATATTAAACGTATCAGGTAATAAGACTCTCTAGAGAGCTGGCCCATAACTCCTTCCGAGTCAACAAACCAATCTCGCCAAGTTTCTGGCGCTAACCACGCGTCGAAGACGTAGTCCGGGCTAATCGGGAGTTGATTCAGGCAAGAAATACGAGCCCTGGTACTTCTGCCAGCTTGCGCATCGGATTCCTCCCAGTGATCATCGAGAAGCGCAAAGCTTTTTGCGCATGGAGGAAGATTATGCCAATAAAAACCCCGAAAGAACTTTTTGTGATGCTCCTTAGCGATGTACGACAGGGCACCGAAAAAGCCGAGACGATCTACGAGGAGATTGGGCAGCTAGTTCAAGATCCCGAGATTAAGGAAGCGTTGCAGGCGCGAGCGTTTGTCTCCGGCAACGTCCTTGCCACACTCGACGAGTGCTTCAGACTTCTCGGCGAGCAACCCGCAAAACTCAGTGGGCGGCTACAGGAAACGTTGGTTGAGGACTTCCGCAGGGAGTTGGCGGAGATCCAGGGGCCCGTCGCCAGACGCATTTTCGCGTTGGTGAAACTCAATCACGTTGCACAGTTTCGGATCAGCGAATACCGCGCCTTAATCGCTGCAGCCGAAGCGGTCGGGCACTATGGAGTCAGCTTGCTATTGGAAACCTGCCTCGCGAGTAGACTGACGTTTGTGGATCGGACACAACGCTTCCTCAGAGCGCTGGTCGAGACGAAGGTAGCCGAACGCGCTGCAGGAGCTTCGGCGTAAGTCACTTGCCAGGAGTTCCGTTAACACCGGTCTGCTTGCAAGCGCGGCGGACCGGCGCTGCTGCCGACTTGTGACCGAATCAAAACAGGGAGCAGGTCGCTCCCGATTAACGCTTACGGGAAACTCAGACATTAAGCCTGTTGAGGGAACGTTTGGAGTCGACCACACAGCGGGGCGGGACGGCTGAGTGGAAATAACGGTCTTCAAACGCTCAGCACCGGGACGTGCGACTCGCGACTGATCGCATAGCCGCATCCGCTGGCCCCCAATGACCGCTGGAAGGCATGTGCCCGATGACCAGGAGGTCACCCTTGGTTTGCCGCGCCGCGCGGTTCAACTGCTCATGCAGATCGCCGCTTTCAATGATGACTTCGGCATTCGTGCCCACGTGCTCTTGAAGTTTGGCGATCTCTTGGGTGGCGTAGCCGACGATCGCCTCCTTCCACACCGGGAGGACTGGGGATCCTCCGGGGCCAAAAATCTCGACGCCTGTGGTGGTACGAACGAGCGTAAGCGGCGCGCCGTGAGTTCGTGCCCACTCGCTAGCATACCGCAGGGAAAGCTCAGGGGCGCCACCACATGCAGCAGTATGATCTAGGAATAAAAATGGCGAGCCAAATCGCGGCTTGATGAATCACACTCAGCTGTATGCTCGGTAAGTCAACCGCAAGTAGAATCTTATTCAGTGATATTTTCATGCTGGAACTCTATCCCTTTTAAATCGCTTGCCGAAGCAGAGGTCCGAGGGTGGAGATCGGTTACCTGGGGTCGGATTCCTCTTAGGCTTCAGGGTTGTGCCAACCGCCGTCTGAAGCGATGAGCGCGTTAGCCTGTTTTGGGCCCCAGCTGCCACGCTTGTAAGGACGAACCCGATGGTGATTTTTGAGGACTGGATCGACTACTGCCCAGGCGGCTTCGAGCGCGTCTTCACGCGTGAAGAGCGCTCCGTCACCGGCCATGGCGTCGCTCAAAAGCCGTTCGTAGGGCGGTTCTTCTCCCGGCTGTTCTTCGGACAAGTAAAGCTCTCGCTGCTTGCCGACGAACTCTTTTCCTGGAAGCTTTACGCGAGCAGCGAGCGCAACTGCGGTGTTAGGGGACAGCCGGAAACGCAGATGGTTGGCACAGCCCGTCGTCGGGGCTGAGTCCGCGAAAAGTTTCTGTGGGGGCGATTTGAGTTCGACCAGGACTTCGGTCGCATTTTCGGGCAGGTATTTGCCAGCGCGTATGTACCAAGGCACGCCCTCCCAGCGCCACGAGTCGATGAAGAGACGCAGTGCGCAAAAAGTTTCGACATCGGAATTCCTGGCGACGTGTGGCTCCTCCCGGTAGCCGGCATACTGGCCGCGCACCAAATCGTTGGATTTCAGCGGACGCATGGCTTGAAAGATTTTGGCTTTCTCGTCGTGCACGGCTCCAAAATCTCTGCCGGACGGCGGCTCCATGGCGAGTAGCGCGACGATTTGGAAGAGATGGTTCTCGACCACGTCCCGTAAGCAGCCGGCGGTTTCGTAAAACGCGCCGCGGCCCTTCACGCCGAAATCCTCTGACATGGTTATCTGAACGCTGGCCACGTAGTTGCGATTCCAGATCGGTTCGAGAAAGGAATTGGCGAAGCGGAAATAGAGGATATTCATGATCGCTTCTTTTCCGAGGAAGTGGTCGATGCGGAAGATCGAATCTTCCGGGAAAACCGTCAGAGCGGCGCGGTTGAGCTCCCGCGCGGAGGCCAGATCGCGGCCGAACGGTTTTTCGACAATGACGCGCGCATGCTCGGCCAATTTCGCGGCACCGAGGTTTTTGATAACGGTCTCGAAAAGCGAGGGCGGAATGGCCAGATAGTGAGCTGGGCGGCGAGCGTTACCAAGTGCTTTTTTTAACGCTGCGAACGTGGCGGGGTCTTCATAATCCCCACTCACGTAGCTGAACTGCGACAAAAGATGGCGGAAGGCACGCTTGTCATCGATCCCACCGGATCGCTTTATGCTATCTGTCACGCGATTGCGAAGACGAGCCAGACTCCACTTCGGAAAGGCGACGCCGATAACCGGGACCTTGAGGAGACCTCGTTTTGCCATCGCGTAGAGCGCCGGGAAGGTCATCTTATGGGCGAGATCGCCCGTCACACCGAAGAGCACCAGAGCATCCGAACGGGAAGTCGTCATCAGACATCCACTCTTTCTTGAGGTATTCGTCAACTATTGGCCCATAATTCCACAATCACTTTGCGAGTTGCTTCCCGATCAATTTCAATTCTCGGCGGCGTTTTGCGCCGGTCTTAGGATAAGCCATCTTCAGATCTTCGAGCGCATCCAGAACGATCTGGGAAACGATCAGCCGGGCGTTCTCTTTATCATCGGCGGGAACAACGTACCAAGGTGCATGACGGGTGCTTGTCGCGCGCAGGCACTCTTCGTACGCCTTGGTGTACTGCTTCCAGAATTTTCTTTCGTGAATGTCCGCGAGGCTGAATTTCCAGTTCTTGTCCGGCTCATCAAGGCGTTCGAGGAATCGCTTTCGTTGTTCGTTCTTCGATAAGTGGAGGAAGATTTTGACGATGTGAGTCCCGTTACGATACAGATGATTTTCCAAATCCACGATGGAACGATACCGCTCCTTCCAAATGGTTTTCTCGTCGCGCAATTCCTCCGAGAGGCCCTGGTTGCGAAGAATCTCCGGATGCACGCGAACGACGAGCACTTCTTCGTAATAAGAACGATTGAAGATTCCGATCCGCCCGCGTTCGGGAAGGCGGCATGTAGCGCGCCAGAGAAAGTCGTGTTCCAGTTCTTCGGCACTCGGTTGTTTGAAACTGAAAACATCGCAGCCTTCCGGATTGACTCCGGACATGACGTGCCGAATGGAGCCGTCCTTGCCGGCAGCGTCCAAGGCCTGAAAAATCAGCAGCAAGGCATAGCGGTTCGAGGCGTAATGAAGTTGCTGCAGCGCGCTTAGCTTTTCAACGTGTTCTTCCAGGAGTTCTTTATACCGTTTCTTGGACTTGCAAAAGGGCTTGATGATCGTCGGCCATTTCTTAAGATTGACCTTTTCTCCCTGCACGCGGAAATCCTTCGAATTGATTTTCATCTTCATCCTCTAGGTGCCACAGGCTGCGCCGGCTACGGTCCCCACTCACGCGGCTCCGGACGGCGTTCATCCAGCCTTCGTTTTTGCCGCCGGGTCATTCCGAATCTCGCGCTCCGCTTCCAGCCAGTCCTGATCCGATTGGCTTTTGCCTCGGACTCGCTCCTCGTAGAGTTCGTAGGCGCGAGCGGCAATCTGTTTGGTAAGATTGGGCGTCTTCTTGGCCGGCAATGGGGCTTTCGTGCGGTCAAAAATCCGATAGGCGAGCAATTTCACGCGGTCATTCAGGAGGGCCCAAATGAGGGCGTAGCCCCAAACGAACCCTGCCCAACCCCAGCCGAGGGGCGTCATAAACAACCCATAAACGGCTATCAAGGTCGCCACAGCTTGCGTGCCGAGCACTGCAATCCACAAAATCCGGGCGGGGCGTATGGACCAGAACGGTCCGCGTGTGCGCGTCAGGAAAATCGTAAGATGCCCGGCCACGGACAGCTTCAGGTACATCAACGTCTGGATGTGCGCATGGTCGAGGTGAAATACGCGCTCGCCAAGATAAAACAGGCCAAACGCTGCTACGACACCCATGATGCCCAGCACTGTAGAGATGCCGAGCACCAGGCGCATGTTCCAGGCCTCCGGCTTATCTTTGTAATGAACGTTGTCATACGCGATGGACAGAATTGCTCCGTCGTTCAGCACGGCGAGCATCACGATCATCACCGCTGTCACTGGGTAGAAATTAAAGACCAGGATAGCCAGGGTCATGAAGAACAGCACGCGTAGCGTTTCGGCGATGCGGTAGATCGCGTAGCTGTTCATCCGCTGGAAAATACGGCGGCTCTCCTTGATCGCGTCGATGATTACGGACAGGCCGGACGCCAGGAGCACGATGGATGCCGCCGCACGAGCGGCGTCGGTCGCCCCGGAAACTGCAATGCCACAGTCCGCTTTCTTCAGGGCGGGGGCGTCGTTCACTCCGTCGCCGGTCATACCGACGATGTGGCCGTGCTTTTGCAAAACGTCGACGATGTTGTATTTGTCTTCGGGAAATACCTGAGCGAAGCCATCGGCCTTTTCGATGGACTTGGCCGTCTCTGTCTTCTCTTGCTTGTCCCGTAATACCGTGGCATCAAGGATGTTCGTGCCCATCCCCAGTTGGCGGGCTGTTTCTTGGGCAATGGCCAATTGGTCGCCGGTAACCATCTTGACTTTCACACCCATCTGCCCAGCGCTCGCGATCGTTGCCTTGGCCTGCTCGCGCGGCGGATCGAACATTGGCAACACGCCAACAAACTTCCACTTATTTTCCTGGTCCGCGCGGGCTACGCCCAAGGAACGAAAGCCGCGGCCTGCAAACTCGTTGACGGCTTTCTCGACGGCAGGTTTTACTTCGCCCGCGTTGCTGGACATCTCCAGAATGACCTGTGGCGCGCCCTTGGCCACAAAAAACTGTTTTCCGTCCGAAGCTTTGACAGTCGCTTCCGTGCGCTTATGCACCGGGTCGAAAGGTTGGAAATGGAGTACCTGATGGGCCTTTAGCGCCTTATCGTCCTTTACGCCACCGATCACGGCCAGGTCAATGGTGTCCTTATCTTCCGCGCGCGATGCCAATGCGGCCCAAAGAATGACCTGGTCAGCGGGGATATTGTTGAGACAGAAAGGAACGCCCAGCGTCAACTTGTTTTGGGTGAGGGTGCCGGTCTTGTCCGAGCACAATACATCCACGCCCGCTAGTTCCTCGATGGCCGACAGCTTGGTCACGATGGCTTGTTTTTTTGCCAGCAGACGTGCGCCGACGGCCATGGTTACGGATAGCACCGTGGGCATGGCGACGGGGATTGCGGCCACAAGAAGCACCAGGGCGAACTCCAATGTGTTGAGGATTGGATCGTGACGGAAGAGCGCCACGGTAACAATCACCGCCACCAAAGCCACAGCGAGAACGATCAGGTAGTCGCCAATTTTGAGCACAGCACGCTGGAAATGGCTGACGGTATGAGCTCCCTGGACTAACTGCGCCGTCTTGCCGAAGTAGGTTTTTTCACCGGTGGCGTAGACCATCGCGTCGGCTTCGCCTTGCTTGATAATCGAGCCAGAGAAGACGGCCTCGCCCGGTTTGCGCGTCGCAGGCAAAGACTCTCCGGTCAACGCGGACTGATCAACTTGAATGGGATCGCCTGCCAACAAACGCGCATCGGCCGGCACGATGTCCCCCAGCCGGAGTCGGATGACGTCGCCTGGCACGAGTTCCGCGACCTTTGGGGCGCCCCACTTTCCATCTCGCAGCGCCTTGGCCGTGACCGCCAGTTTGGCGCGCAACGCGGCAATTTCATTGCCCGCCTGATGCTCCTCCCAAAAGGCTACCACTGCGTTGGAGAGAAGCAGAAAGAGAATGATGAAAAAGTCCAGCCAGTGACGGACGACTCCCGAAAGAATCACCGCTCCTTCGATCATCCACGGAATGGGGCCCCAGAAGTAGCTGAGGAACTTCAGGAATACGTTGGATTTCTTTTCCGCGATCTCGTTCGGACCATATTGTGCCAGCCGTTTCTGCGCCTCGGCTTGGCTGAGGCCTTTCGGCGATGATCCCAATTTCTTCTCCACTTCCGGCATAGGAAAGGTTTTCAGATCGTCTTTCGGGTCGGGCGCATTGGGCTTGGATCCCGACTTCGGTTCGGAAGTCTTGGGCATCGATTCCGGTTTTGATTCCGGGGTTTTGGTCGGTTCGTCAACGGTTTTCATGCTCGATGCCTTCCTAATATTTCTTCGCTGAAGTGTTCCAGCGATTGAGCGATGGTTTGCCGCTTAGGAGGTCCACTGGCGACGAGACTCAAATGGTCATCGTGATCGCTGAGCACCCGCGCTTCCCCGATCGGACCATTTGCCGGCAGCAGTGCGGAGAGCAGGTCGGCCAATCGCCGGCCTCCCCAGAGACGGTACTCAAGGATGGGTTCGAATTGCAGTGGATATAGATGTGATTCACTGCGGCGCTCTAGCTCGCTAGTTTCCTCTATCGCCCGCAGGCACGTCTCTCTTTGAGGAGCTGCTGCGTTCTCTTTATGGCTTCGCGATTTCACTTGTTCTCGTTCCTTACTTGCAATAGGTCAAGGAGCTTCTCTATCTTTTGACGGCAGTTGGCGCCGGCGTCCGTGGAGCGCGCGATGCACAGAAGTTCACATCGAGTTGAAGAGAGTTATCTCTAAGCCTTGAGCCAATCGCCTTTTGTCTTGGTAAGGAAAACATAGTCGCAGCCTTCGATACCACAGCACCAGCGCACACCCGGTTCAGTATCGATATTCTCCCGGCGATAGAGCCAGTGGTTGTGTCTAGGACACCTCGCGGTGTTTACGCCCGGCTCGTCGACGGCATACGTTTGGCCAGGCATCGCCATGAGCGTGTAATATCCGTCGGCTGAATCATACCGAACGCTGCATCCTCCGGAAGAGCAGTGATAGGACGCTTGATACCCGGTATTTGCACTCGAGTCGCCAGATTCGTACTTCATTACGTGGTTGTCGCGCGAGCAAAGTGGCCGCAGGTGGCTGCTCAAAACATCCGCCAAGACTCGACTCATAAATCCTCCCCTAGGCAATGAACTGCTTCGCGATCCGAACGGTAGGTTGGCCGCCCACAGGGGCGTGCTTACGGTGAAAGGTCCGCAGGCAAAGCCCTGCTCCGGACTATCGCACCGCGCAAGAGAAAACACTGTGCAGTATTGGGCAGACCGAGAGGATTGGTTAGTGATGCGTGCTCAGGCGAATAATTCATGTAATTTCGTCTCGCCGATCTTTGTAAGTGCTCTCTGTCACTCAGCGTGGGATCGAGCTTGCTTAGTTTCTTCGTTGAAGCCATCGTGCCAGCCGCAAGTTCTGTGTGTGGAACCCTGGATGACCAATATTTGAATATGTCCCCTATTGAACAGCCTATCGCTGTCCAAGCTTTCTAAAATACTGCTCTGGAATACGCCAACTGCAAGGCCAAAACGCCCGAATGAGAGATTCGCTGAGCAGTTCGTGAGCGAGAAATACGTTAAGAGCCTTCAGTCTGCGTCGTCCACGATTGGATCTGCGCTGACGCTTTATCGGCCAGCGCAATGATGCGAGTTGCGGAACCAAGCAACTGGTACCGCACTTTGGAGAATCAAAACTAGGAGGGAGATAAACAAATGTTGAAACGTCTTCTGGCTTTCACAATGCTAGCTATGTTTGTAACGCTGACCGCTGCCGCCTCGGACCGCGAGGATGATGTGAATCGGACGCAAAAAGCTGCCCAGGTCTTCAAGGCAATCATGAACGCTCCGGATCAGGGCATTCCGCAGAATCTTCTGGAATCGGCGAAATGTATTGCCATTATTCCGGGAGACGTCAAGTTCGCTTTCATCTTCGGGGGCAACTACGGCAGAGGACTGGCAACCTGCCGGACCGAGCACGGCTGGAGCGCCCCCATGTTTATCGCGATCGACGGCGGGAGCGTTGGCTATCAGATCGGGGGCTCATCCACGGACATCGTGATGCTGTTTATGAACGACCACGCCTTGCACAGCCTTCTCAGCGACAAATTCAAGCTCGGAGCCGATGCTTCCGTAGCCGCCGGCCCCGTGGGCCGCACCGCTGCTGCTGACACCGACCTTAAGTTGAATGCGGAAATTCTGACTTACTCGCGCGCTAAAGGTGTCTTCGCCGGAGTGAGCCTGGAAGGTGCAGTGGTACAAGCCGACATAAGCGGAGACAAAGCGATGTATGGCGACGACGTGGACCGCCACGAAATTCTTAGCGGCAAGGTTGAAGTTCCGGAATCGGCGCGGCCTCTGTTGCACGAACTTCACGCATACCTGCAGCAAGCCAGGGCAAACCGATAAAACCCCAAGCGGCGAACCTGTAAGTTGCCTCCGCCATATGACGCTGCGAACCGGGATTGAGTCCGGTGTGGCGGGGCAGCTTGCACGCCGATTTCGAACTAGCGTTTTCCGAGTTGAAGATTCGAAAAAATGAAAACCGCGAGCACAGTTGCAGCCAAGATCAAGGACGAACGTTCGTCCCCGGCGGACGAGCATCCGATTGATGAGTCTAAGAAGCCAGTTCGCGGAAGCGAAGGTGCGTTGGAGCCAAAAGCTACCGGCGCAGCTTTCGGACATCCTGGCATTCCCCCGAAATGGACGCACGGCAATAAGGACGGAGTGGGAACCGCGTACGCAGATTCCAGCCGGATCTGGTTTACGCTTTGGAATGGCGCCATTACTGAGGTCTATCATCCGACGGTAGACCGGCCGCAACTCCGGGATCTTCAATACTTGATTACCGACGGCAAGAGTTTCTTCCACGAGGAGAAGCGCAACCTCAAATCCAAACTCGAACGATTATCCGATCACACGCTGGGATACCGCTGCACGAATTCCGATCCAGACGGGCGCTATGCCATCGTTAAAGAAGTTATCACCGATCCTCATCTAGACTGCGTTTTGCAGCGCACAAAGCTGACGGGTGAAGAATCGTTTGTTTCGAAACTTCAGTTGTATGCGCTTTGCGCTCCTCACCTGGAAGTCGGTGGTTGGGGAAACAACGGTTACATTGCCGAACTGAATGGCCGCAAAATCCTCATGGCCCAGAAGGAAGGAACCTGGCTGGCAATGGCCGCCACCGCGCCCTTTTCTCGCGCTTCGTGTGGCTACGTGGGCCGCAGCGACGGCTGGACCGATCTAGCCGACAACTTCCAAATGGATTGGGAGTTTGACCACGCTACAGATGGCAATATTGCGCTCATGGGCGAGCTGGATCTAAGCAATCACCGCGAATTTACCCTTGGACTAGCTTTTGGAGACACTCAACACCACGCCATCGCAACCTTATTTCAAGCGCTGAGCACTCCGTTCGATGAGCATCACAAACGCTTCACGGAGCAATGGGAGCGGCCTGTGGCGCACATGCGCCCCCTGGCAAAGGTGTCCAGCGACAACGGCAACCTGTACCACAGCAGTTTTAGTTTGCTGCTCGCTCATGAAGATAAGTCCTATCCGGGCGCGTTGATTGCCTCGCTCTCCATTCCTTGGGGAGAAGCAAGGGGTGACAAAGACCAAGGCGGATATCACCTGGTTTGGGTCCGGGATATGGTTAGTAGTGCGTCGGCTTTGATGGCTGCCGGTGAGACTGCCACACCACTGAGGGCGCTCATTTATCTTGCGGTGTCTCAGCAGGAAGATGGCGGCTTTGCACAGAACTTCTGGGTGAATGGGAATCCTTACTGGCGTGGAATCCAATTAGACGAAGTCGCGTTTCCTATATTGTTGGCGCTGCGCCTCAGCCAACAGAATGCCCTTAAAGATTTTGACCCGTATCCCATGGTCCTAAAGGCCGCGAGTTATTTGCTTCGGCATGGTCCCGTAACCCAACAGGAACGCTGGGAGGAAGCAAGCGGCTACTCTCCATCCACGCTCGCTTCCAATATCGCAGCTCTCATCGCCGCAGCCTGTTTTTGCAGGAAGCGGCAAGATAAGTCCGCCGCCGAGTTTCTCGAGCAGTATGCCGACTTTCTGGAATCGCATGTCGAAGCGTGGACTGTCACAACGCAGGGGACTTTGGTCCCAGGCATCCTGCGCCACTACATACGGATTCTGCCGGACGATGTAAACAACCCCGAGCCCGCGGAAGATCCCAACTCGGGAATCCTGCAAATCGCAAACCTTGCGCCAGGCACCAACAATTCATTTCCGGCAAAGGAAATCGTCGATGCCGGATTTCTTGAACTCGTTCGTTACGGGATAAGAAAACCGGACGATCCATTGATCACAGATTCGTTGAAGGTGATCGACGCAGTACTGAAAGTAGATACACCGATGGGGCCGGTTTGGCGTCGTTACAATCACGATGGCTACGGCCAGCGTGAGGATGGAGGCCCTTACGCCAGATGGGGCAAGGGCCGCGCTTGGCCTCTTCTCGCTGGAGAACGGGCGCACTTTGAACTCTCCGCGGGAAGAGACGTAAAACCGTTCATCCGCGCAATAGAGAAGTTCGCTTCGGCGACAGGTCTTTTGCCAGAGCAAGTATGGGATGAGCAAGACCGCCCGGACATTTACATGTTTCGTGGCCGGCCTACAGGCTCAGCTATGCCTCTCATGTGGGCTCACGCGGAGTACATCAAACTATTGAGGTCCGTATCCGATGGTCACGTTTTCGATCTGATTCCCGAAGTGGCAAAGCGCTACCTCGGGGACCGGAAGTCGTGTCAATTATTCGAGATCTGGAAGCCAAATCGGAAGGTGAGGGCTGTGCAGACAGGTTACACACTGCGCGTCCAGGTTCCAGCTCCATTCCGTCTCCATTGGACTGCCGACGAGTGGCATACAGTCAACGATACCCCGTCCGCGGCAACCACTTTCGGAATCGAGTTCGTCGATATTCCGATTGCCACGACGCAGCAAGCACCGATTCGATTCACGTTTTTCTGGCCGGACCACAACTCATGGGAAGGTAGTGATTACAAAGTTGAAATCGTACAATAAAATAATAAGAGGAAGTGCCGATACTTTTTCCGCTCGCAAAACGGTTTTCACTCCCAAAGAGTTGAGGCAACTGCCCCTGATGCAACTCGTCGCATTTCTCTTGCTGGATGCGCCCTTCGTTGCACAACGGCCTCGGAGACCGTCGTGGCGGTCAGTCGGGCGTGATCGCAGGTGAAAATACTTAGGTCGGTGCCTGTGTTTAGAATGCGAACGTTCCTGGGACTGGTCCATTCGAAAACCAGTTAGGGTCTCTACAACTACCTCAACCGGTTCTGTAAACTCTGGCGGTTCTCCCCGTTCCGGCTTAAAGTAGTGTGTCCTGGCCTTGAGTTGGCGCTTATGAAAGCGGCCAACAACACAAGTACGCAGACTTCCCACGGAAGCGGCCAGGCGCGTCGTCAAGCTTGTCACCAGCCCCGCCCAAGTGCGGGCCTTATTTGAACCAAAAATGGAGTGGTGGAATCTAATGCCGCAAGAAAGGACAACTCATGGTGAGAGCAGTACAGTCCGCCCCAGAAGTTTTGTCGCTGGGCGCATCAGCGAATGACAAGTCAGGGTTATTTTCGCCTGAGTCTGTCGTCAATCTGCAAAAATTGATTTTTGCTGGCTTTCCTCTGTCCGAAGTTCTAACGAATATTGCTCAGTTGGTTGAATCTCAGGCCGAAGGCATGTTTTGCACGATTTGGCTTTCCGATGAAGACGGAAAAGAACTCCATTGTGCTGCTGCGCCTAGCCTTCCAGGATTCAGCGCTCATGTAGGGACCATGTCTGTTGGTCCGAAAGGGGGATCCTGCGGCACGGCGGTTTATCGGCGGGAGCCGGTATATGCGACAGACATCCTGACCGACCCCATTTGGGACAATTATCGTGACCGCATGTTGCCTTATGGAATTCGCTCCGTTTGGTCGCGTCCGTTATTCACTAGCGAAGGGAAAGCCCTCGGCACTTTTTCTCTTAATTATCATGAATCACGCAGCCCCGCCGCCAAGGACCTGCAGTTGATTGAAAACGCCAGCCACATCGCCGGAATTGCAATTGAGCGACACATGAACGAAGAGGAGTTGCGGCGCGAGCGTGACAGGCTTCGCTTGCTTCTCGAAATCACGAATAGCATGACATCCAAGCTGGACCTTCGCCGTTTGGTGGAGGTGCTCTCGACGAATCTGCTGAGAGTGACGCGATGCGATTTTTGCGCCTTGCTTTTACCGGAAGCCGACAATGGCGAACTACGTCTGACAATCCTGTACAACCCGGGCTCGCAAGGGTCCATCTCCGACGGAGCCATCATACCGATCCATGGTTCGGTATGCGGCAAAGTCTTCCGGAGCGGCAAGAGTCAGTACTTTGACAGCCTGGAAGAGGTACGCGACGACCCCGAAAGCTTCGGCAATGAGGTGGGCCGACTTTTCTTTGAACAGATCACGGCGGAAGGTTTGAAGTCGGGTTGCGATCTCCCGCTCATCGGCAGAAGCGGGGTGCTAGGCGTGTTGAGCGCCCTCAAGCGGTCGGAAAGGGCATTCGGGCAGGACGACGTCGAATTTCTCGATCAGGTATCGCGCCAGGTAGCCATCGCGGTAGAAAATGCATTGGACTACGAAACGGCGATCAAAGACAGGGACAAGGAGACAAAGCAAAGACGCTATTTGGAAGAAGAGATTCGCGCCGAGTTTGGCGAAATCGTCGGGGAGAGTCCGGCGCTGAAGACCGCCTTGAGCCTGGTCTCCGTAGTGGCTCCTACGGATTCGAGCGTGCTGATTCTAGGGGAAACGGGAACCGGAAAGGAACTCGTTGCGCGTGCGATCCATAAACTGGGCAGTCGCAGCGAAAAAGCTTTCGTGAAACTAAATTGCGCTGCAATTCCTCTCGGACTTCTTGAGAGTGAGTTGTTCGGCCACGAAAAGGGGGCATTTACAGGCGCCATCGCCCAAAAAACGGGACGGTTCGAGCTCGCCGACAAAGGCACGCTGTTTCTTGACGAGGTTGGCGATATACCTCTGGAACTTCAGGCGAAACTGCTGCGCGTCTTGCAGGAGCAGGAATTCGAGAGGCTCGGCAGCAACCGTACGCATAAGGTGGACGTACGCCTGATCGCAGCAACGCATCGGGATTTGCCCGCGATGGTGAAACAAGGCACTTTTCGCGAGGATCTTTACTATCGTCTGAAGGTATTTCCTATCCAGGTTCCGGCGCTGCGGCAACGCACGGGGGACATTCCGAGATTGGTGCGGCATTTCACTACATTCTACGCGCAACGCATGAACAAGCGAATTGACGTGATTCCTCCCGAGACGATGGATGCGTTGGTGCGATATCCATGGCCGGGAAACGTTCGCGAGTTGCAGAACTTTATTGAACGCGCTCTGATTCTCTCTCCACAGTCAACACTACGCGCGCCAACCTCCGAACTGGAGCCGCTCCAGCCTAACAAGGAATCGAATGCCCCTATGAATGGCCTCGCAGAGGTCGAGCGGGATCATATCCTTCGCGCGCTGGAGGCGAGCAACTGGGTGATCAGTGCCGCGGCCGCGAGCTTGCGGATGAAGCGAACATCGTTGGTCTATAGGATGAAGAAGCTCCGTATACGCCGGCCTGCTGAAGTCCCGCAGAAAGATACCTTCGCAAGTGCGGCTGGGGCCGACTGAGTTTGTTAGCTGGTCTACCAACCTAATCCGCTAGTGGCGATGAATCCGGCGGAAATCCGTCACCGGCGGATATCCGTCAGCGATTCGTCACACACGGTTTGAGATTTCCCGAACTCCTTCCTTACGAACTTCAATCTCCAGAATGACTTGCATGGAATGTCCTCTCTTCGAGCGAGGGGTGCCTTCATTGGAATCTCACATGCGCTAGAGATCGACGAAGTCGGGAGAAGACTCATGAGTGATGCAACCTCGCGAACAGCCGCAAAACGCTCAGCGGCGAGCCAGGGCGATGCGCCATTTAACTTGCCCCTTACATCCGTCCATAGGGTCGAAGCCGATGGCGTGCAGGTGTTTTATCGCGCCGCCGGCGAAGCAAGCGCGCCCATACTTCTCTTACTGCACGGATTCCCGACCTCGTCGTTCATGTTCCGCGAACTTATTCCGCGCCTGGCTAATGACTACCGCGTGATCGCTCCAGACCTTCCGGGTTTCGGATTCACAGGAGTGCCTCCTGAACGAAGGTACCCCTACTCCTTCGATCGATTGGCGTTCACGATCGACGCTTTCACTCAGGCACTCAAGATCGACCGCTACGCCATCTACGTATTCGATTATGGCGCGCCAACCGGCTTCCGCTTGGCGATGGCCCACCCCGATCGAGTTACCGCTATCGTTTCGCAAAACGGAAATGCATACGAAGAAGGCCTAGGTGAAGCTTGGGGCCCGATCCGAAAGTATTGGGCATCGCCCACAGCAGAGAATCGCGACATTCTCCGCCAAAGCATTTTGACAGCGGGCGGAACGCGCTGGCAGTACACGCACGGCGTAGCAAATCCGGAAAGCGTTCCGCCGGAGACATACACATTGGACACGGCGCTGTTCGAACGGCCCGGGAACAAAGAGATTCAACTCGATTTGTTTCTCGATTACGCGTCGAACCTAAAGCTCTATCCGAAATTTCAGGAATATTTTCGCAAATCGCAGCCGCCTCTGCTTGCTATCTGGGGCAAGAACGATCCTTTCTTCGTTCCTGCGGGAGCGGAGGCCTTTCGCAAGGACATCCCAAGCGCAAATATTCAGTTTCTCGACACGGGACATTTCGCGCTGGAAACGCATGTCGTTGAAATTGCCTCCGCAATAGAACAGTTTTTTCAGGCGAACGGTATTGCGGGCCGCAGCGGAGACAGCGGACCTGCAAGATGAGCGCATTCCCGCAGAACTCCTCCATTGTCTTGGTGCACGGAGCGTGGGCCGACGGCTCTTGTTGGAGCAACGTGATTCTTCCTCTGCAACGCCAGGGGCTTAATGTGGTCTGTGCTCCGATCCCGCTGACCTCGTTGACCAACGACATCGCCGCCTTAAATCAAACGCTGGAACGAACCGGTGGCCCCGTAGTTCTGGTTGGGCACGCGTACGCCGGAGCTGTGATCGCCGGTTCGGCCGAAAAACGAGTTAAGTCGCTGGTTTACGTGGCGGCGCTCGCGCCCGATCTCGGCGAGACGGTGGCAAATGTGTTCTACCGCGACGAGCCCCATCCGGAGGCCCCTAAGCTGGCACCGGATTCTCATGGCTTTATATGGATGGCCAAAGATGGATTTCGCCGCGCGGTGGCCCATAAGGCCTCCACCGACCAAACAGACATCATGGCTGCCGTGCAGCGGCCCATCGCAGTTACGTGTATTCAAGAATCGGCTCCGGTGCCAGCGTGGAAAACAAGTCCCTGCTGGTTCTTGCTCGCGGAAGAAGACCGCATGATTAACCCCAAGACGCAGCGCTTCATGGCTGATCGGATGGGCGCGAAGGTTCGGTCGCACCAGGTGGACCACACTCCGATGTATACGGAGCCCAACCTTGTGGTCGACGTGATCTTGCAGGCGGCGCGCGAAACCCTTTCGCAATAGCGCCTTCGCGACGAAAGCACATGGACTCGGAATTCAGCTTCAGCCCCTGAGGGAACGAATGGAAGTCGCGACAAGAAGTCGAAGCAAGGAGGAAATGTTGCAACGCCGCAGCTTTCTTGGTGCGCTCGCGGGCGCATCTCTAGGTGCCCTGTCAGAGGGCATTTTCACTGAGTGTGCGCAAGCGCAAATCACAGAGCAAGCTGCCGCGACCTCGGCTGATCGAATTCCCTTCGAGACTTCTCGGGTCGAGGTTTCAGGCAACACGATATTCTCGCGTCGCTATGGAAAGGGATCGGCCATCCTCCTAGTCCATGGCTTTCCGCGTACCAGTCTGATGTGGCGATTCCTCGCGCCGAAGCTTGCTGAGAACCACACCGTGATCTGCGTGGACCTGCGCGCCTACGGCCGCAGCGGGATCCCCGCTTCAACGGACGACCACTCTCCTTACTCAAAACGTGTCATGGCAAAGGAGCTGGTCGACGTGATGGACAGACTCGGTTTTCAGACCTTCACGCTGGTGGGTCACGATCGCGGAGGGCGCGTCTCCTACCGGTTGGCTTTGGACCATCCCAAGAAGGTGGAGCGTCTCGCTGTCTTCGATGTGATCCCGATTCTCGAAGCTTGGAACCGATCCGATGCGCGGTTCGCTCGGACCTACTGGCCATGGATTTTGCTGTCGCAAAAGTCCCCGCTCCCGGAGAGCTATCTGCTCGGTGCTCCCAAGGCTGTCTTCGATAACCCCTTCGGACACGGTGCCTTTGGCGAGGAGATTCTCGAAGAATACGTTTCCAACTATCGCGATCCGGCCCGCGTTCATGGAATCTGCGAGGAATATCGCGCGGCGGCAACGATCGATGTCGAACACGATCGCGCCGACAAGGAAGCGTCCAGACGAATCGAGTGCCCGATGCTGCATCTATGGGCCGAGGGTGGCCCGCTGGACACTTTCTATGCAGAAGACGGTGGCCCGCTCGGCATTTGGCGCCAATGGGCTCCGCGGGCGCATGGCCAGCCTATGAAGGGCGGCCACTTTTTCCCGGAGGAGAATCCTGACGACACAGCTGCTCTCGTGAAACGATTCCTCGCTGCCTGAGAGATCAAATGCCGATTCCCTGGTGCTGCACACTCCGAAAGGGAACAGCCCAGATGCCTGAACGCAAGGAGATAGAAAATGAAAAAATGGATGAAAGTTGCAATTCCTGTTGCCGCTGTTGCGGTTTTCGTCGCCTGGTATGCATTTCGACCGGAGCGGCTTCTGATCAATCGAAGGGTTGACGAAGCGTTGCCCGCCGCACAAAACGGCTTCGCGGCGCGGCCTCTGGAATCCGGACAGTTCTACAGCATCTTGCACCCGACGGCAGGCACAGCAACCATCTACCAAATGGGAGATGGCACGCATGTTCTTCGCCTTACGAGTTTCAGCACTTCCAATGGCCCTGATGTGCATGTCTACATGGTCGCCGCCGACGATGCCAAGGACGCAGCAACAGTGCGAGAGGCCGGTTTCGTCGATCTGGGAGTCATCAAAGGCAACATCGGCGACCAGAACTACACACTCGCCAGCGGCTTGGACCTGGCGAAGTACCGCGCGGTGTCCATCTGGTGCAAACGATTCAGCGTGAATTTTGGAGCCGCGGCGCTAAGACCGACGGAAACATCGCAAAATCACTAGGATCGCATCCCGGGATGCAGTCCTGACTCATCCAGCTCAAGTAGAGGGACGGATACCAATATTCTGAGCAGCGCCGTTGGCCCACGGTTTTGTCGATGCAAGTTCGCCGTAGCTCTTCGTTCAACGATTCTCTATCAGGAGGAGAAGACGCGCAGTTATGAGTGTCCAAGAAGTCTCATTAGTTGCACAGATGCGGGAGCGCGCACGGTGTGAAGCATGCGAAGCTAGCGACGAGCAGGGGCTCGTCACCATGGCGAAATCTGGATGCTCCGCTGCTTTCGGGCAATTGTACGAGCGCCATCGAGGGAAGGTCTATAACACGATCTTCCGCGTGCTTCGCCAGAGGGAAGATGCTGAAGACGCGGTTCAACGATGCTTTCAGCAAGCATTCACAAATCTAGCTAGGTTTCGGGGGGACTCGAGGTTTTCGACTTGGGTGACCCGCATAGCCATCAATGAAGCGCTGACGCTTCTCCGTCAAAGGCGCGCGAACACATCACTCTCAGATATCAGTAAAGAGCACGCTGAGAGTCCTTTTGTCCTGAATCTCGCGAATGAGGCGCCAACCCCGGAACAAACTGTGGCCGCCAACGAACTCAGTGCCGCCCTGATCCAAGCGATTTCAGATCTCCGGAAGAACTTGCGAACCGTCATTCTACTCCGCGAATTTCATGGACTCACGAACGAGGAGACCGCTCAATGTCTCGGTTTGACCGTGGCCGCCGTCAAAGCTCGTGTTTTTCATGCAAGACGCTGGCTCCGGCGGCGACTAGAACGAAAACTCAAGCCGGCGAGAAAAGACTCCCTAATTCGCATGTAAACTATGCAGTTGGGGAGGGGGCTTACAGAGGTAAAATCGCACTTCGCGCGTCCCCACCGATGGGATGAAACTTGACGCACATCGCGGGATTCGTCTTGCCTTGAGCTTTCTATATGGCCACACCCTACACGCCTCCGAGCATTGATGAATATCTGCGCAAGCGGCTGATGCCCGTCGAGGGTGCGATTCCGCATGTCCAGGGCATCGAGATGTACGGCAGTTCCATTCCCGCGGGAACGGTCGGCGGCGATCTGTTTGAGTACATAAACTTTCAACAACGCTACGACATTGATGCGCGCATTCAGCGGGCCTTGAAGCGGTCGCAAGAATATCTCGAGACACTGCCGCCCGGGGCGCTGCCGCGCAATTCGGTGGACGATCATGTGGAATGGCTCAAATCAAGGTCGGACTACAAACCGGAACTGGAGAGAGAGTACAGAGTCGCACGAAGTTCCGAGCAGGTACGGGTCGCCGAAGACCTGCATGAGTTGTACACCACTGCGGGAGTCCTGCTGGTCGACGCCCAGGGCCATGGAATCATTTCAGCGAAAATCGCCTCCACGGTCCACGATACGTTTCATGCGCTCATGCTTTCCGAACTTGATCACCGAGGAAAAACGACACCAGAGTTATTTGAGAGGATCAACCTGCGGCTGGCTCTGTCGGTCACGGCCCGCAATGCGCTCGGCAGAACTGAGCAAGCGAACGCCCAGGAGATCGCGACTATGCTTTACGGTGAGGTACGCCCTTACGGGTACTTCCGATTCGTGAATTTCGGGCATCCGCCGCCGATGGTCTTTTCCGCCGAATACCGCAAGTTTATGGACATTGACAGAAGTCGGATGGTGCGATTCCTTCCGCTCGGCGTGCAAATCCCGGAAGATCACCCGGATCGAGACAGGTATTTGTCACTGGATTTCCGGAGTAGACCAGTGAAATCCTCCGATCTAGCCGAGCTGACGCTGATGAGTCCGGGGGACATATTCTTTCTCTATACAGACGGGGTTTATGACGGCAGTGACAGAGGTGTACGCCAAAAGCTCGAGGAAGTCATGCGCGAGCACTACCAGCGACCAGCAAAGGATATCTGCACTGCTTTGCTCGCGTACGCTTTAAAGGAAGACGATCGTCTCCGGCAAATTGGAGAAAAAGATCGTATCGACGATAAGACCGTCTTCATTATCAAGCGGAACTGAAGCGTGAAAAAGTGGCCTTGTGGCTGGCCTGGGGCCACAATTGGGGAATGATTGGAAGAGATGAGAAGATAGCTTGGCCCGACGCCAAATCAGGGGATTATGGTATCGACCTTGTATGTTTTCACGCTAATGCTCCGCCATAGAGCTACCGGAGATAGCGTGCTTTGCGTAACCTGATCTGGTGGTTTCGACTCCAGAGATTGAATCAGAAGCTCGAAATTGAGGCTGCAATTACTCCCGACGGGGATTTCCAGCGGCGTCGTGCCAGGATTTGCCATCCACTCCAAGGTGGGCATCCTTGCCGAAATCGCGACCCAGCGGCAAAGTTTCCGTCTTCTCGGACAACTATTTCATATCTGGAAAGCGTCTTCTTCTTAGACAGGCGCAACGCCTACAATACTGACTATGACTAAGCTCCGATATTTTCCCGTCGCCGCATTGGCGGCTTTGCTGTTTTTCCCTCTTTTCCTTCTTGCCGATGGGGCGAATTTTGATCTGGACGGCCCGGCGCTCCGCGTGCGCGTGACACGGGGCAAGCAGACGCTCGATATCGGACAGGTTCCAAACCTTTTGAACGGCGACAAGCTGTGGATTCAGCCGGCTTTTCCCGCAGGCCAAACAGTGCACTATCTGCTGATCGTGAGCTTCCTGCGCGGAGCGACCAATCCGCCGCCGGTGGAATGGTTCATGAAAGCCGAAACGTGGAACGATCCTGCGCGCGGAAAGGGCATTACCGTCACGGTTCCTCAGGGCGCCGAGCAAGCTTTATTGATGCTGGCTCCCGTGACGGGTGGCGACTTTACGACCCTGCGCGGTGCGGTTCGCGGTAGGCCCGGAACTTTTGTCCGCGCGGTTCAAGACTTGCAACAGGCCAGTCTGCAACGCACCCGCTTGGACAAGTATCTTGCGGCGATTCAGAAGCTCGCCGCGACCGATCCCATCGATTTGCACAAAGACGCTCCGCTTCTTGCGAAGAGCCTCAAGATCAAGCTTGACGACGACTGCTTTGAAAAACCGCCAGACCAGCAAGCCGAGTGCTTGACGCAGAACTCCAATAGTCTTGTGCTTGACGACGGCAGCACGCAGTCCATGGTCGCCGAGCTCACCACGGAAGCGAACACCGACTTGATCGGGCAGATCAGTTCGTCGCGCATGGCCGGCGGCGGTGCCTACAGCCCTTATGTAGGCGCCGTCGTGGACATGGTGAAAATTTTCAGCAATTTGCACACGGCGAAATATCAATACATTCCGGCGATTTCCGTCATCGACGAAGAACGCATTGGAACCAAGCTGAATAATCCGCCCTCGTTCCACGACCCGAAGTCCGTCATCGTCATTGGCCTTCCGCAGATCGGTCCATCCCATCCCCCGGTGCTCATCGCTTCCCAGACTGAAAAGTTGCATTGTCTACAAGACTCTTCGTTCGTGTTGCCAGTCGATGGAGCTCCGCTCCTGTTTTCGACGGATTATGGACGCAATTTGAAGTTGCACATCAAGGACGCCACAGGCAAAGCGGTTGAACTGCCAGTCACAGGTGATGCGGAACGCGGCGGCCTGGTCCTCAGCGGAGCAAAAAACCTTCCGCCCGGAATTGACGGCAAGGCAAAGCTGAAGGGCTTGTGGGGTTTCGACAGCTTCGACGGGCCTTCGTTTCAATTGTTAAGCGCCTCGGAACCTGGCGGCTGGAGGGTGCGGCCAGAGGATGCCAGTGAACTGCTCGTTGGCAAAGCCGAGACGGTGCATCTGCTCTCGCGAGAGGCTGGATGCAGCGAGAAAATTACGCTGGCCAGCGATCCCGCCAAAGCTCTTACCTGGAAGACAGACAAAACCGGAGAGATCGAGCTGCAGCTTCCGCTTGAAAATGTGAAGCCGGGCGAGTTGTCGCTGGAAATCAAACAATTCGGCGTTCCTAAAGCTGAGACAGTCTCTCTGCGCGCGTATTCAAACGACGTAAAGCTAAAAAACTTCAGCTACTACGCCGGCGACACCACGCTAAGCGTCACCGGCGCTCATCTGGAACAGCTCTCCTCGCTAAAACTGGAAGGCGTTCGCTTTGTGCCCGGCGATGCTGCGGATTCCGGTGACGAGCTCGCACTCAAAGCGCAAGGTGATCCTTCGTCGCTGAAGCCGGGTGGCCAGCAGACAGCCAAGGTGTCTCTGCGCGACGGCCGTACTCTGGATTTGAATGGGGAAATCGAGCCTCCGCGGCCGCACATCACCCTGCTCGACAAAGACGTCGTGACCGCTCCCTCTGGCGATCCTTTAGCATTTCTGCGGCTGGGCGACCCCAACGACCTTCCCATCAACGGCACGCTCACTTTCTTCGTTAAAACCGCCACGAAATTTCACCGTTCGATGAAACTCGAGATAGCCACCGTGGATGAAAGCGCGAGCGTGCAATTGGGTTTCGCCGACGGCGGTCTAATTCTGCAGGATGACACCACGGCGCGCGCTGAACTGAACCCTGCAAAAAGCTTCGGCCCCTCCGTCTTCGGAGAGCTTCGCTTCCGTGTTATCGATAGCGACGGTGGGAAAAGCGATTGGCAGCCGCTGACGCGTTTGGTCCGGCTCCCGAAAATCACGCGGATTGTCTGTCCAGAAGATGTCGCCAAACCCTGCCAACTCGAAGGGTCCAATCTTTTTCTGATCGACTCGCTTTCGTCCGACGAGAAGTTCACCGCGCCTGCAGTGGTGTCGGAAGGCTTTGCCGGCGCCTCAATTTCCGTCCCGCGCCCGAACGGCACTCTCCTTTACGTTAAGTTGCGCGACGCGCCGGGCGCGATCAACCATTTGTTGGCTCCCGTTTTTCCTCAACAGTGAAAATCGTATAGCCGGGGTGCTGACGTTGGAAGTTTTTGCGGCGCAAGGTGACGTGCACGGCCACCGGGCGTTCACGCACGATTCTTACTTTTCTTGTCCCACAATTCCCAAAACAGCTTCACCGTCGCCGGTCCGTGCCCCGCGTATAATGCCGCGTTCCGAATTATGCCGAGTTGAGTCACCTCGTCTGCTCTTTTTCCGTTAGATTAACCCCCTTTGCGTCACCGCGATATTTGATTCAGTCGGCATAATCTCGAGAGGACTGACTCCCAGCTGCTATGCATGAAAACTCCGTGCGGTACCTGGTGTCCGTACCGCGACACTTTCCCGATTTCGCAACTAACCTGGCACTTTCTCGAATTGGAAGAACATTTCAACTTCTTATTCGCAACCCTCGGACTTACGGAACGCGATAGGCTTCCACCTTGATTCCCTCTCGCACCAAAATCAGATACTGCTGGTTGTCCGCAGTTGCGAGTGTAGCTACGGTCGGTTGCTTGACTCTCAAGGCTATCGAAAGGGCTGCTGTACTGTTTGCTGTGGACAGAACCAAGAGAGAACGTGAAGTCGTTATGACGGCATCCCACGCTTGATGACCTTCGGAACAATCGTAGAGCGCGAATCGTTGGTCATCGCTGACATTGGTTATGCTGCAATTTGATGGAGCGTGGAGCTCCTTTGCTAGCTTCACGACGAGACCATTTTCGCCCGGCGGGTCATTGACGGTTTCGACGTTCGCTGCCTGAAGTACAGCGGCACATTTGACGTTGGTGGTTTTTTCCTCTTCTGTTCGCCATCTGCTGCCGTCAAATTCAAGAAACTTAGTGTAAGAGCAGGTCCCCGCACTTTTCAGGTCAGGTAAGTCCAAAACTGCCGCGTGATAATTTTCAGTGACGGCGGAGGTGCTCTGCTGGTTCGTACGAGGAAGCCCTGTGATTGCATTGCTGACCAGCAGGTTATCCTTTGTCAAGAACCATTGCGCTCCGGCGATCAGTGGGTCTGTTGTGGTTCGTTTATCTCTGATGCTGAACGTATTCAAGTCCACAACTGTCACAGAGGCTTCTACATCAAAGACATCGGGTTTGGATAGTCGTCGACGTGTTGTGATGCGGACCACAACGTACCTACCGTCCCTGGACACAGTCAAGTCGCCAGTTATCCACACGTCTTCATCAGGCCCAACGTGGCTGCCGCCGACGGCCAGTGACTTTTCCTTTGGAGTTAACGTGCTCCAGCCAATGAGTTCCTTGAGCAACCACTTCCGTTCCGGCTGCGGGATCAGAACTAGCAGCGCACCCGCTGGAGTTATGGCAAGAACGGTCGATGGTGGTAGTGGAATCTCACCCAGGCTCCATGGACGAGGTTCCTTATGTGCGTGCAAGGTGTAGGTGGATGTCGGAACAGGGCGTTGCGCAAGACTTTCCGAAGAAAGGCAAATGGAAAACATCAGAACCGGAAGATAGACACGCATCCGAAGAGGTCGCATAAAACCAAGCTCAATTGCGAGTTTACATCGCACCTGCATGGCCTTTCGCGCACAATTGCTAAACCCTTCAATTTTATCGCGCGGGTCGGCAGCCGCAGTGTCCAAGTGCCAGATATTAGCGACAAAGCGAGCTTTTTCCCTGCACGGACAGTTGGTTCCCAATGCATGCTTCTCCGACTGCGATGCGGGTAAGGGCAGTTGGTCTGGTTATCAGAGGCTCTTCAAAAAAGCGAGTAAGTGGTCAGTGGGTCGGTACCGGCCATTTCGCGTTTTGCTGGGAGTGGCCTTGGCAAGTGCCTTCTCCTTCATCGCCATGCTGGCGTGGAGATACATCTCGGTGGACTCGATTGATTCGTGGCCGAGCCAAAGAGCGATCACTGAGCGGTCCACACCCTGCTGGAGCAAATCCATAGCGACGGAGTGACGCAGCACATGCATGGAAACATGTTTCTTTGCGAGAGTCGGGCACTGTTTCCCCGCACTATCGACATGTTTGGCCAGGATGCACTCGGCGGCGTCGCGGCTGAGTTGCCCACCCCTGGCGCTGGGGA
>JBARBE010000339.1:0-25448 GCA_049792735.1 Candidatus Acidiferrum sp. | reverse complement strand
CACGGCTCCCGGCGGCTACGGCTACGCGCCGCTGCAACAGCGGTTGGCGCAGCATAGCGGCGTGCCGGAAGAGTGCGTGGTTGCGGCCACGGGCACGTCGATGGCGAACCATTTGGCCATGGCTACGCTGCTTGACCCAGGCGATGAAGTGCTGATCGAGGAACCCGTTTATGGGCCGCTGCTCGATGTTGCGGAATATCTGGGAGCGCGGATCAAGCGCGTGCCGCGACGATTTGAAACGGGATTCGCATTGGAACCGCAGGAGTTCGAAAGAGCAATCACCCGGGAAACGCGGCTGATTGTATTGAGCAATCTGCACAATCCAAGCGGGGCTCTCGCGCCGGCGGCGACGCTCCGCGCGATTGGCGAGATGGCGCGCCGCGTTGGCGCTCGCGTGCTGGTGGATGAGGTCTATCTTGAAATGCTCTTCGACAAGAGCGCGCCATTTTGTTTTGCGATCTGGCAATCGATCGCGGCTGACAACAATCCTTTTATCGTGACGAGCAGCCTGACGAAAGTCTACGGGTTGAGCGGGCTGCGGTGCGGCTGGGTGTTGGCATCGCCGGCGCTGGCCAAGCGCATGTGGCTTTTGAATGATTTGTATGGAGCGGTGGCGGCCCACCCTGCCGAACGGATGTCGGTGATGGCGTTCGATCATCTCGACCAATTTCGCGACCGCGCCCGCAGTCTACTCGCCACCAACCGCGCGCTCATCGAATCGTTTCTCGATTCGCAAAACGACCTCGAATGTTTCCGGCCGGTCGCCGGGACGGTTGTCTTTCCGCGCCTTAGCCAAGGTGATCCGGAAATATTCTTCAGACTCTTGCGAGAAAAATATGAAACGACCGTCGTGCCGGGAAGTTTTTTTGAAATGCCACGACATTTCCGAATCGGGATCGGCGGCGACACGGCCGGCCTACGCGCCGGACTCGAACGGCTGAGCGAGGCACTCGATGAATTTGCCGAGCATTAAAGCCTAGGGTATCGCATTTGAGAAAGTTACCAACTTCCGTCTGATGACAGGCTGAGCACCAATCCGGTAGGCTCTGAACTGTAATGGCGCGGTCTGTGTTGGAATAGAAACATAGACATCGGGAGAAAATGGCAAAACTTAGATTTCTAGTTTCCCTAACAAACAACGATAACGATTATCAGATTGAGCAGAGAGAATCTGCCGAGCAGGCAATGCGGAAGACCGGCGTGGATGTGCAGATCATTCACGCGCAAAACGACGCCATCAGCCAAAGTACGCAGATCCTGAAGGCCGTTCAATCGCCGAAGGAATTGCGGCCGGATGCCATCATCTTTGAACCCGTAGGCGGCACGGCATTGCCTCAAGTGGCGCGGGCGGCGGTCAGCGCAGGCATCGGATGGGTGGTCCTCAATCGCGATGCAGCCTATATTGAAGAGCTGCGCAAGACTACCAACACGCCCCTCTTCGCTATCAGTTCCGATCACATGGAAATCGGCCGCATCCAGGGACGGCAGATGGCGGCGCTGCTGCGCGGCGGAGGCTCCGCGCTCTACATTCAAGGGCCTTCGGAAAATTCCGCGGCGAAGGAGCGCACCGCGGGTATGCAGGAAACCAAGCCGGCGAGCGTGCAAATAACGCTGCTGAAGGCACAGTGGACGCAGGAGAGCGCGCAACGCGCCGTGCGTTCCTGGCTCAAGCTGACGACCTCGCAACGCGCGGCAGTTGATCTCGTTTCTGCGCAGGATGACTCGATGGCTATGGGCGCCCGGGATGCGTTTAAGGAATTGACGAACGAGGATGAACGCGAGAGGTGGCTTAAGCTGCCCTTCACCGGTTGCGACGGCCTGCCCAAAACGGGGCAAGCGTGGGTGCGCAGCGGACTATTGGCGGCTACCGTATTTGTTCCGCCGAACGCAGGGCAAGCCGTTGAAATGCTCGTGGACGCGATTCAAAATAAGAAGAAAACGCCCGAGCGCGTCATGACCGCACCCGTTTCTATTCCGGCTCTGGATGCGCTGACGCGCCGGAAACCATAGATCCTCAGGTTGTCCTGAACTAGGATATCTAGCTGACGAGGCAACTTCCTGGCGTTTATTCCTGTGCTGGCCTTCCGCACTTCGTCCCTGCTAAAACGATTTTGTGGGTTCCGCTGCCGCTCAGGAGGCGTATAATGCCGCGGGTCGTAATTGGGCGGCGTGGAAAAGGCGCTTCGGGAGGAATCGGGCATGGAGAGCTCGCAGCGTAGTAAATCGGTTGACCGCAGGCAATTTCTCGCGGCGACTGGTGGAGGACTGTTAGCGGCGGCCGTTCCGGGAGGCGCCGACGCGAGGGAATCCATTCTGGGTGCGGAGGCCGCGCCAAGAAAACGATCGACGAATTCACCAGCGACGCAGCGGAAAATTCCCATCGGCGTTTTCGACCCCGTTTACGAAAAACTTTCACTCGATGAGATGCTCGATAAAGTCAGCGCGCTTGGTCTGGAGGCGATGGAGATCGGCACGGGCGGTTATCCGGGATCGCATCATTGCCCGGTGGACGAACTACTGGCTGACCCCGCCAAGGCCAAGGCGTGGCAGAACAAATTTGAGGATCGCGGCATTCAGGTGGCTACCCTGAGTTGCCACGGCAATCCGATTCATCCAGACGCGGCACATGCCGCGCGGGATGCGGAGAGCTTTCGCAAAACGGTATTGCTTGCGGAGCGGCTGGGCGTGAAAGTCATTGTCGGATTTTCTGGCTGCCCCGGCGGCACGGCGACGGATGCGCAGCCGAACTGGATTACTTACCGATGGCCGCCTGAGTACGCGGAAATGCAGGATTGGCAGTGGAAAGAAAAGATCATTCCTTACTGGAAGGATGCGGCGAAATTCGCGAGGGAGCACGGCATTCACCGGCTGGCGTTCGAAATGCACCCCAACTTCGCGGTTTACAATCCGCGGACTCTGCTCAAGCTGCGCGAAGCCGTCGGAGAAGAGATTGGCGCGAATTGCGATTTGAGCCATTTGTTCTGGCAGGGATGCGATCCCGTGGAAGTGATTCATTTTCTGGGGAAGCAGGGCGCGATCTATCACGCGCATATGAAGGACACCGTATTTTTTCCCGACAATTTGGCGAAATATGGAGTGTTGAATTTTGCCTTTGCGACGAGCGACCTGGGGAACGCATCGGAAACATTCCGCGCCGTGGGTTATGGGCACAGCGCGAGTTTGTGGAAGGCGATCATCCAGGCATATATGGACACGGGTTACGAAGGAATTTTGAGTATTGAGAATGAGGATCCCATTCTTTCCGGCGAGGTTGGAGTGGAGCGCGCGGCGTATGTTCTGAAAAACGTGCGCAAGGAAATTCTGGAGGGATGATGAACCGGCGCGAATTCGGGCGGAGCATTGCCGGTATTGCTGCGGCGACCGCTGCTGGAAGCGTGGCGTCGGCGATGCCGAATGCGGAGGCGCTGCAGAGCAAAGATGCGGCGCGCGCCGGCGTGCCGTTCAAGCTTACTGTGATGCTCTGGACGGTTTTCCGCGGCGAACCTTTTGCGCAACGGTTGGATAAAGTGGCCGAGGCCGGCTATCGCGCGGTGGAGCTCGTCGACGAATTTAAGGGCTGGACGAAAGAGGATTTTGCCGCGGCCCGAAAGAAGAAACAGGAACTGGGCTTCGACTTCGACGCAACGGCAGGGGTTTGGCACACGCTGGCCGATGCGAATGACCGCGACGCATTCTTGCAGGCTGTTCGCGATTTCATTCCGACGATGCGCGAACTGGAATGCACGAAGCTGATTCTTCAGAGCGGCAACAAAGTTCCCGGGCTGTCGCCGGAGGCGATGCGGACGAATTGCATTGAAACGCTGAAGCGCGGCGGCGACGTCGCGGCGCAAAACGGCATCGAACTTCTCGTGGAGAATATTGACCCGGAAGAAAATCCGAAATACTTTCTCACGTCGAGCGCGGAAGGGTTCGAGATTGTACGCGCCGTGGGCAATCCGCACGTCAAATTTCTGTACGATTTCTTCCACGAACAGATTGCCGAGGGGAACCTGATCGAGAAGCTGGAGAAAAACATCGAGTTCACCGGGCTGGTGCATGTTGCGGACGTGCCTGGGCGGCACGAACCGGGGACCGGGGAGATCTATTATCCCAACATTTATCGCAAGCTCACCGAACTTGGTTACGACCGGCATGTGGCGATGGAGTTTCTGCCAAAAGGCGATGCGGTCGCGGAGCTGCGCTCGGCACGCGAGATGGCGCTGAAATACGGCGCTGCGGAAAGAAAGAGTTCCTAGCAAGAAACTGCGTTAGGGAGGTCCTATGCAACGGCGTGACGCATTAAGGCTTCTGATGACGGGAGCTGTGCTGCCAGCTTTCACTCCGGAAGTTTTCGCGTTTTTTCGCGAGGCGCATCCGGCGGCTGGATATGCGCCGCGGACGCTCAGTCCGCATCAGAACGACACGGTGATTGCCATGACGGACCTGATCGTGCCGGCGACGGAAACTCCGGGCGCGAAGGGCGCGCTGGTGAATGAGTTTATCGACCTGATTCTCACCGACTGGGCGACAGAAGACGAGCGCTCGAATTTCCTCACTGGCTTGGCCATTGTGGACAAGCAGAGTACAGAATTATTTGGAAAAGATTTCATTGATGCCTCGCCTGCGCAGCAAACGGCGCTTTTACGATCGATGGATGATGCGGCAATGTCCGAGGTTGGGCGCGCTGTTCGCGTGATGGATCCAGTTCGTAAACCATACACCCAGATGGACGGAAATTTCTGGGCGGTCTTCAAGGGAATTACTTTGCACGGCTACTACACTTCTGAAATCGGATTTTCTCAAGAATTGAAGCTCCAGATCATTCCCGGCGCGCAACATGGTTGCATGCCGATTGGTTCTGGAGTTGGGGAAGCTTAAACACGGGAGCCATCATGGCGACACCAGTCTACGATGCAATTGTTATTGGTTCGGGAATCACCGGCGGATGGGCAGCGAAAGAACTTACGGAAAAGGGGCTGAACGTACTTGTGCTCGAAGCCGGGCGCACGATCGTTCCGGAAAAGGATTACGTCGAGCACGTGCCGGTGTGGGAGCTGAAGTACCGCGACTGGGACAACCGCGGCGAACGGCTGAAGACGCAGCCGATCCAGCGCGAGGTCTACTATGCTTGCGACGAATACTCGCACAAATTTTTTGTGAACGACGTCGAGAATCCTTATACGTGCGAGGAAGGCAAACATTTTTCCTGGATTCGCGGGCGGCAGGTTGGCGGAAAGTCGATTACCTGGGGACGGCAGAGCTATCGCTGGAGCGATTTGGATTTTGAAGCAAACTTGAAGGATGGAATTGCGGTGGACTGGCCGATCCGGTATGCGGACATCGCGCCTTGGTACGATTACGTTGAAGAGTTCGCCGGCATCAGCGGACAAGCCGAGGGATTGCCGCAATTGCCCGACGGGAAATTTCTGCCGCCGATGGAGATGACGTGCGTCGAGCAGGATTTCCGGGATGCGCTGGCTAAACATTTTGACGATCGCATGATGACGATTGGTCGTTCAGCGGTGCTCACGCGCGTTCATAAAGGGCGCGCGGCTTGCCATTACTGCGGATTTTGCCATCGCGGGTGCATCACGCAATCCTATTTTAGCAGCCTGAATTCGACGCTGCCGGCGGCGGAGAAGACGGGGCGGATGACGTTGCGGCCTTACAGCGTGGTGCGCAACTTGAGCTTCGATTCCAAGACGGGACGCGTTACTACCGCGAATGTGGTGGATTCTCAGACGAAAAACGAGTTGGAGTTCAAGGCGCGGATATTTTTCATTTGTTGTTCGACGCTTGAATCCACGCGGCTGCTGCTGAATTCCGCCACTCCGGATATGCCCAATGGCCTTGCCAACAGCAGCGGCGAGCTTGGGCACAACCTGATGGACCACCACATGGGGGGGGGCGCCAGTGGGGTCATTGCGGGCCACGAAGACAAGATGCCGTTCGGCAATCGGCCGAACGGGATTTATATTCCGCGATTCCGCAATGTGAAAACGAAGCAAAGAGAATTTATTCGCGGGTACGGCTATCAAGGCAGCGGGAGCCGCGAAGGCTGGTCCCGCGGCATGTCCATGCCCGGGTTCGGCGTTGATTTTAAGAATTCGCTGAAGAAGCCCGGACCGTGGCGGATGGGGATGGGCGGGTTCGGCGAGTGCCTGCCGAATCACAACAACTACGTCGAAATAAATAAAGAGAAGCTGGATGCCTGGGGCATTCCCACGCTGACGATCCATTGCGCTTGGGGCGAAAACGAACTGGCGATGCACAAGGATATCGCCGCGCAGGCCGCTGAAATGCTGGCCGCTGCGGGTGCCAGAAATATCTCTGTGACGGATCAGATTTCGTCGCCGGGGCTCGGGATTCACGAGATGGGCACGGCGCGGATGGGGCGCGATCCCAAGACCTCCGTTTTGAACGAGCATAATCAGGCGCACGAGGTGAAAAACCTTTTCATGACCGACGGGGCGTGCATGGTGTCCAGTTCTTGCGTCAATCCTTCGCTTACCTACATGGCCTTGACGGCGCGCGCTTGCGATTTCGCCGTTTCGCAAATGAAAAAGAACGAGCTCTAATCAGAGGTCGACGATCTAATCAGAGGTCAACGAAATGTCTCAAGTGATTCGCCCGCCGAAAATGTATGACGTGTGCGTCATCGGGTCCGGCGCGGGAGGCGGCACGGCCGCAAAAATTCTGACCGAGGGCGGCTTGAGCGTCGCGCTGCTCGAAGCGGGCCCGCAGGTCTATCCTGAAAAAGATTTCAAGATGCTGATGTGGCCTTATGAGCTGCCGCATCGCGGAGCCGGCATAGGCGGGCACGCGGAAGAAAATTTTGGCGAGTTCCTGGCTCCCAATGGGGCGTGGGAGATCGAAGGAGAACCCTACACTTCCGCGCCGGGCGCAAATTTCCAATGGTTCCGTTCGCGCATCGTTGGCGGGCGCACGAATCACTGGGGCCGCATCGCGCTGCGCTTTGCACCTATCGATTTTAGATCGGGCACGCGCGACGGTCTCGGCGACGATTGGCCCATTAGCTACGACGACCTCGCGCCTTATTACGACAAAGTGGAGTCCTACATCGGCGTCTTTGGCACGCGCGAAAATGTTTCGAGCGCTCCTGATGGAGTGTTTCTGCCTCCCCCGATACCGCGTTGCACCGATCTCATCGTCAAAAAAGCTTGCGACAAAATCGGCATTATTTGCATTCCTTCGCGGCTGGCGATCCTTACGCGCTCGGTGAACGGCCGCCTGCCCTGCCACTACTGCGGCCAGTGCGGCCGCGGCTGCACTACCGCATCGAACTTCAGCTCGAGCCAAGTGATGATTCCGCCCGCGATGAAAACGGGCAAGCTCACGATGATCACCGGTGCGATGGCGAGGGAAATCCTGCTCGGCAAAGACGGCAAAGCGGAAGGTGTCTCGTACATCGACAAGGTCACGCGCGCCGAGAAACGCGTCAACGCGCGCGCTGTGGTTGTCGCTGCGAGCGCGTGCGAATCCGCGCGTTTGCTGCTGAACTCCAAATCCGCGCAATTCCCCGACGGGCTTGCCAATTCTTCCGGCGCGGTTGGCAAATACCTGACCGATTCCGTCGGTAGCGACGGCTGGGGAATCATCCCGCGGCTCGTAAAAATGCCGCCGCACAATCATGATGGCGTCGGCGGGATGCATATGTACATTCCCTGGTGGAAATTCGACCGCAAGAATGCTTTTCCGCGCGGCTATCACATCGAATTTGGCGGTGGCCGCAACATGCCCGGCATCGGCGAATTCGACGATCTCTTGCATGAAGAAGAGGGTTACGGCGCAACTCTGAAAAAACGTGCCAGGCAGATGTACGGAACGGGTATCGGTATCTCCGGCCGCGGCGAAATGATTCCGAATCCGGACACGTATTGCGAAATCGATCCGAACGTTGTTGATAAATGGGGCATTCCGGTTCTGCGTTTCCATTTCAAATGGAGCGATTACGAACTCCGCCAGGCTCAGGACATGCAGGAAACATTTCGCGCCATCATCGAAGCGGCGGGCGGCGAATACAAAACCAAGACCTCGATCCATGGCCAATATCCCTTTGGAATCCAGGAAGGCGGGAAAATCATTCACGAAGTCGGCACGGTGCGCATGGGCGCGGACCCAAAGACTTCCGTGCTGAACGGTTTCTGCCAGGCGCACGACGTGAAAAATCTATTCGTCACGGATGGCGCGCCGCTGGTCACCAATCCCGACAAAAATCCGACGCTGACGATCATGGCCTTGTCCTGGCGCGCGTCGGAGTATTTGCTCGACGAAGCCAAGAAAGGCAATTTGTAGCCAAGGAACAACGAATGGGAGACCGGCCATGAACGAAAACTCTATAACGCGCCGCGACATTTTGAAAACGCTGACTCTCAGCGCGGTCGGCGGCTCGGTGCTGCAGGTCATTCCTGCAAAAGCAGCGGAATACGCCCACCAACTTATCCACAACGAAAAGTCCGCGTCACCCGGGGGTAAATACGCCTCGAAATACTTTTCGCCTCACCAGTACGAAATGCTTACCACTCTCTGCGACACGATCATCCCCAAAGACGAAAAATCCGGCGGAGCCGTGGAAGCCGGCGCACCGGAATTCATCGATCTGCTCACCAGCGAGAATGAAAAATATCAGCTCACGCTCGGCGGCGGGCTGATGTGGCTGGACGGCTTCTGCACCGACCGGTTTTCGAATCTTTACCTGGATTGCACTCCGGAACAGCAGAAGCAGGCGCTGGACCTTATCGCTTTCCGAAAAAACGCAAAGCAGGATCCGTCTCTAAGCCAGGGCGTAGCCTTTTTCGCTTTCTTGCGCGAAATGACTTGCGACGGCTTCTACACCAGCAAAATCGGGATCGAGGATTTACAATATATCGGGAACACTGCGCTAAGGGAATTCCCTGGTTGCCCGCCCGTACCGGAGGCGTAGTTTCTACGTCCCCAGTACGGAGCAGCATTCTACAAATACTTCTTTTCCTTGCTATCAGCTAACGCTTGTGCGGTTTGTCTTCCGAATGCGGTTTGCTCTCCGCTTTCGATTTGTTTTCTTTTGGAGGCTTGTTCTCCGCATGCGACTGGCTCTTCGGCGCGTTGCGGGCCGCTTCATTTTCATGAGGCGCCTTGTATGCGCTGTTTGCGGTGTGAGCCGGTGGGCGTTCGCCGCGGCTTGACTCTGCCGTGCTGTTCCTATGCTCGTTCGCGGCGCTCGGCGGACGGTCGTGTGAAGTTCTGGCGGCTGCAACTCCGTGTCCAGAAAATTCGCCTGCGCGCGCAGTAGCGGCGACGGCAGGCCGGCCGTGGTTCTCTGAAGCGAACATTGCGCGATTCGTGCTGGCGGAATGCTGGTGCTGCGTTTGCATTTCCGTCCGCGCGAAATGATGCTCGTGCTCTGCCTCCATCTCTCGCGCTGTTGGCCGGGCGCTGATTCCGCCTCGCCCGCCGTTGAAGCTCACGCGATTCACGCTGACGTTCCGGACGACTGTCCGATCGACATACGTCGTGTGAATCACGTGCGTGTCGACGTGCATCACCGCGGTGTTGTACGCGAACACGCCGTGATCCCAGCGGCCACCGACGAAGCCGACGCCGCCATAACCGAATCCATAATTAATTCCGCCATAGAATCCGACGTGCGGTCCCCAATATCCCGCATGCCAGAAATAGCCGCCGGAGCCCCAGCCCCAATAACCCGGCGTCCACAGCAATCCAACCTGGGGCGGCTCGACCCAAGTTCCGGGCACCCAGTAATAACCATCCGGGCCATACGCCCAATACCCCGGCGTCCATAGATATCCCGGGGCCGGGCAAATCGGTTGAGCGTACACGGGCAGCGCAGGCGGCCCGATATGGACCGCAATCCCCACGCTGACCTGTGCAAACGAAACAGCGGGCAAAGTTAAAACTGCTAACGCGAATGCAAGAACCCCAATCATGTGAATTTTTCGCATCTGCTCATCTCCTGGGTTGGGCACCTGTCTTATAGTAATACCCCAACGAGGCGGAGAAGTTGCGCGAAAACCTGGGTGGCGGCGTTTTAATAAATAGTTGGGCGCATTCTTAAGATGCCTTTTTTCAATGACTTACAAGGGCCAAAAGATGAGATGAAACGGCGCTGCATAGCTATATACGCATGGCTATATAAATGTCCGAAGGGCTGGTCCGTGAGTCGATGCTTACAGCGATTTGATGGTCTCAGATGACGTGTCCCAGGCGACCGCGCTCTGCCGAAAATAGGACTGGTTCGCCATGTGGCACGCCAGCGCGGCGTTATTTCCGAACACCACGTCCTCGGTCACGGGCTGACGGCTTTTCACCGATTGGAAATATCTCCAGAGATGCGGCTTTTCGTCATCCCAGGAATCGCCGCGATAACTATAGCCTTCGAGGATCGGCTCTTTCCCCGGGACCGGATCATGCTCCTTGTGCCATTCCTCAACATAGGCATCGCGCATTTTCTGCGGATAGCCGGAGGTGTAGTAGCTCGGGGCGGAATCCTCGCCGGTCTGCGGATAATAGTTGATGGCAAATTCGGTGACTTCCAAAATTCCCTTGGAGCCCTGAAAGCGATAGACCTCCGGAGTCTCGCAACCGAGATTCAGCCGCAGGTAAATCGGCGCGCTTCCGTAGTCGAAGAGCGTAGCGTGCACATCCGGCATGTTGCGCCCATCCGGGAAGCGAAGAATCGCGCCCAGGGCCATGGCTTTCTTCGGCGGAGCATTCCAGCCAAGCATGAAATTCATTCCGCTGACTAGATGCACGAGCAGGTCGCCCGCAAGCCCTGTCCCGTACTCTTTCCAGCAGCGCCAGCGCGCAAATATCTTGGGATTGAACGGAACTTTGGGCACAGTTCCCTGCCAAGTATCCCAGTCGAGATTTTCGGGAGAAAGGTCGGGCGGCGGCGGATACTCCCAGGCGCCTGTGGGATCGTTCCGACCGAGCGAACCCTCGACCAACGTCATCGTGCCAATAATACCCTGCGCAAGCAGTTCCTTGGCTTTCGCGCAGATGACCGAGCTGACGCGCTGCGAACCAATTTGCACGATGCGGTCCGTTTTTTTCGCCGCGGCCACCATCGCTAAGCCGTCCCCGGCGGTGTGCGACATCGGCTTCTCGCAATAAATGTCCTTGCCCGCGCCTACCGCGTCGATCACCACTTGCTTGTGCCAATGATCCGGCACGGCTGCGATGAGGCAATCGATGTCTTTATTCTCGAGCAGTTCGTGATAGCGCCGGGTAACGGGAATTTTCTTGCCGACAATCTCTCGGGCGAGGAGGTGCCGCCCATCGTACAGATCGCACGCGGCCACGCACTCGACACCGGGCAATTGGACGGCCGCCGTCAGCAGCCCCGACCCTTGCATTCCAATGCCGATGATACCGAAGCGCACTGTGTCGCTCGGCGCCACCCTTTCGAACCTCGACGGAATGTATTCCGGCTTCAGGAAGATGCTCGGAGCCGCCGCCAGCACGCCCGCTGTTCCAGCCGTGCTCTGCAAAAATTCACGACGCGAAAAATTTTTCTTGCTCATTACATCCTCCTGGTCCGGATACGTTTTTCTATTTACCACAATTGACGATCGCCAAACGCGCAGCGACACTAGAAACGCAGCGCCGCCAGATAGTCGTAGCTGATCTTGATGTCCTCGAACGGATTCTTCGCGTCGTCATTCTCCACGAAATAGTGCTTGATCCCCGCCGTCTGCGAATGCTCGAAAATCCGTTTCCAATCGATCTGGCCTTTCCCCACATCGGCGAGCCGGCCCTTGAAGACCACCGAACCCGTCGCTCCGGCGTAACTGCTCGTCGCATTGGGGTCGTTCACATAATCCTTCACGTGCACCAGCGGAAAACGTCCGGGATGCTTTTTGAAGTACTCGACCGGATCTTTTCCGGCCACGCTGATCCAGCACAAATCCATTTCCATCTTCACGTATTTGGGATTCGTTTCCGCCAAGAGATAGTCGTAGGCGCCCTTTCCGCCCAAGCCCTCCACCGGCGAAAACTCGAACGAGTGATTGTGATAGCAGAACTGGATTCCCGCCTTCTCGGTGGTTTCGCCCGCTTTATTGAACAGCTCCACGGCGCGCTTCCAGCCGTCCGCGGTTCGCTGCTTCTCATCGATCCACGGGCAGACGATGTACTTATGCCCAATGACGTGCGCCACTTCAATCATCTCCGGCAATTTATTTTCGATGAGGTCGTAGCCGAGGTGTGTCGAGGGCGCGGTCAGCCCGTTCTTATCGACAATCTCGCGAACCTCTTTGGGCGTGTGATCGAAATATCCCGCGAATTCCACCTCTTTGTAGCCCGTCTGGGCCACTTTGGCGATGGTCCCCGCAAAATCTTTCGGCATTTCGCTGCGCACGGTGTAGAGCTGGAGCCCCACTCTCTTGATTTCGTGCGTCGTCTCGGCGGCCCAGGATGGGCGCGCCGCATAGAGTGCCGCTGCTGCAACGGATGTTTCAATAAAGGTTCGACGTTTCATGGTTTTGTTCACTCCTCCTTAGTACCCGGAGCGAGTATACAAAAAAGCGATGGCAATAATCAGAAAAAAAGGGCGGCGCTCAAGAAAAAAGCGCCGCCTTCTTTGGCTCGTTAATCGGTTAGAACTGCAAGCGCAGACCAAACTGCATGATGCGCGGATCGTGCGTGCCGTCCAAATGCAAGAAGCCGGACGAAGCCGAATTGTCCCCCGGGTTTATCGTGTCCATCGAGGTACCAATCGAATTATATTGCGTATGGTTGAACAGGTTGAAGGTCTCCCAACGGAACTCAATCAGCCCCTTCTCCTTGATCGGGAAACGCTTGAAGAGGCCGAAGTTGAAGTTGGTGCGGCCGGGATATCGTAAGGTATTGCGACCGACATTTCCATAAGTGAGCCCGGTCGGAACCGCAAAGGCCGCCGGATTGTAGTAGAGCGGCCCACGTTCGCCAGGAATATTCTGCGAAGACATAAATGGATTGCCCACCAGATCAGGGCGGGATGCCGTGCCATTTCCGTTCCCAAGGCCGGCGCTGTCCGAAAACCCAGAGTCATTCGTAATGCTGAAAGGCGTTCCGGTCTGGACCACCGTGATGCCAGAAACCTGCCAGTCTCCCAGCGCCACTTTGGTCCAACCAGACCCTTTATAGGGAATCTGATAAACGTAGCTGATGGCGAGGCTTTGCCGCTGATCAAAGTTTGAACTGGCCCGCGAAAGTGGCAAGTTGTAAGAGTCTGTGAACCCTCCATCATAACGGTCTGAAGAATCGTCGATCGAGTGGCTGTAGGTGTAAGCAAGGCTAAACGTCAGTGGGCCGTACGTGTGATTGGCCGTGACTTGCAAGGAGTGGTAGATCGAGTTCGCCGACGTTTCGATTCGGTTGACAGTTCCATAGCCCGGGTAAAACGGGCGTACCAGGTTGGTAGTATTGTTGCAAGCTACGAACAGGTTGTTGAGCGCACCCGCAGGAACCGGCGTGCCGTTGCCCAGCGTGGCATTCGGGTCTGGTAATCCGTTGGCCCCGACGATGTTCGCGCAATCATCGTAGAACTGCGCCGGATTGCCGGGATCGGTGCCAGTGCCGGGAATTTGTGCATCGATCATCTGTCCCGGAGCGAATGGATTGGTCCCTGTATACAGCGGGAGCTGATTGATATCCCGCTGATTCACTAAGTGGGTGCCCTTGCTGCCGACGTATGCGACGGTCACTACAAAGTGCCCGGGAAGTTCCTTCTGCACGTCCAAGTTCCACTGCTGCACGTACGGCCACTCAGCCTTATTGGGAATGGAAAATGGATTAATCGGGAACGACGGCGCCGCAGCGCCACCGCCGATGTTCTCGTAGCCCACCACATTATTCTGTGTGGAGATCAGAATTTCGGGGCTTGCGCCCTGTTGCAGCGATTCCGCATTGGCTTCGTTGCCATTTTCATGCTCAAAGAAAATGCCGTATCCTCCTCGAATCGCCATCTTCCCGTCACCCTTCGGATCCCAAGCAAAACCGAAGCGCGGCGCCGGGTTCATATACTTGTTGTTGAGGCAGCCGGTGGGAGCAGGAGCTACCCCGCACTGCTCGAAACCGTTGAATTGGTCGCCCGATCCCGGGACGATTGCGCCAACACTCCCGGTCTGAGAACCATCTGCGTCGAGCTGAGGAGCATTGGTCAACGACCAAAGTGAGGGGTTTAGGCCGAATTCGTTGTTGTAACGCTCCTGGTAGCGCCCGAAGATACTCCAGCGCAACCCAAGGTTTAGAGTGAATTTCTTGGTCACTCGCCAGTCGTCCTGGAAGTAGGGTTCGAGTATTTTGTACCGGTCATAGAACAAGATCATATGATCCGCTTGCGTGTAGCCCGCAATATTGCCTTCGAGCAAGTCGGCAAAAGCGTTGCCCGTACTGTTCGGCGAACTGTTGTTGAAGTCCAAAACGCCCTGCGTGTAGAGCGTATTTTGCTGGTTCTTCTGTGCGGCCACAAAATAAGCGCCAAATTGCAGCGTGTGGTTCCCCAGGACCTTCGTCATGTTGTCCCGGTAAGTATAGGTCGGGTTGGCGTTTTTCCAGGGGAAATAGCCGGTGTCCACGCTGAACCCGCCGCCGTATGCATTCCCATTGTCGATGGTGAACGATGGAAGTTTGCCGTCAAAGCCGTTGTTGAAAAGAGACCCGCCGGTGTACCCGGAGGGAAGGCCGACAGGGCCGACCGCATTCAGGAAAATATGGTCCGCGGTATAGCTCGCCACGAATTCGTTGAGCAGCGTCGGAGAAATATTCGCGTTCAGTCGCGCCACGAAACTCGTGCCCGGCCCGACAAAGTTGGTGTTGACGTTTGTGAAGCTCGAGCCGTTGCCCCACAGTGGGTTCGGAACAACCGTGGACCAGGAATCGTGAATGTATCGGAACGTCAGCCGGTAATTATCGTTGATGTTATGGTCCACTCGAATCAATTCCTCGCGCCACGTTGTCGGCAAGGAGACCGTCGATTGCGTGCTCGGAAACCCGCCGTTCGTTGCATTCGCCTTGGGAATCAACGCGAGAAAATACTGCGCGTCGGGCGAGATATTCGTCAGTGTGTCGTTCGGATATCTCGATGTAGTTCCCGGGATCACTGGACAATCGGGAAAGTTAACCGTGTCGACGACTCCTGGCACAGGGGAGCAAACGTCACTAAAATTCCCAGCCCTCTCCGCATCCGAGGGAACATTTACATTGATTGTAGTCGGGTCGCTCTGTCTGCGCCATTCCTGCGACCAGAAGAAGAACGTCTTTTTCTTGTCCGTATTGTAATGATTTGGAATGTAAACGGGGCCGCCTAACGTATAGCCCCAGTCGTGTTTCCTGTACTGGGCTTTGGGAGCCGTCGGATCTTGCCCCTCCGACCACCCACGCGCGTTAAAGAACTCATTGCGTCCGTAGTAGAACGCGCTCCCGTGAAACGTGTTTCCGCCCGATTTCGTCTCCACCTCGACCGTGCCCGAGGCATTGCGCCCATATTGTGCCCCGTAGTTGGACGTCAGAACCTTGAACTCCGCGATGGCCTCGACATTCGGATAAACGTTCAGTGTTGCGTTACTTCCGTTATCCATGTTGTCGCCGCCGTCGATCTCCCAGTTGTTGTATTCTGTCCGGCCTCCGTTCATGCTGTACGAGACGTTCCCGTAAACGCCCACCTTTCCTTCATCCGAACCCGTCTGATCGACAACGCCCGGGGAGAGATTTACAAGTTGCGTGAAATTTCGCCCATTCAACATCAATTGATTGATCTGTTTCCCTGTAATCGTCGAGCTCATTTCCGAGGAAGTCGTCTCGATTTGCGCAACGCTCTCGCCCGTCACCACGACCTCTTCCGTGATAGTGCCGACAGTCAAAGACACATCCACCCGAACTTTCTGTCCTACAGCGAGCACCACACCTTTCGCCGTATATTTCTGGAATCCTTTGGCCGTCACCACGATGTTATACGACCCGCCCGGCAATCCAGGGACCACGAAAGCGCCATCTGTATTCGTCGTCGTTTCGTGGGTCGCGCTGCCGTTCGTGCTGGAGATCACTACGCTCGCCCCTACAACCGCCGCGCCCGTCTTATCCGTCACCGTGCCGCTGATGTACCCCGTGTCCTGCGCCTTCGCGACGTACGCGGCGCAAAGCATCGCGAGCATCGCGCAAGCCAGCAGCCGCGCCACCTTGGGCAGGTTCTTCAGAATCCGAGAAGGAATAAAATTGTAAATGTGTCCCTTCACTTTGCTACCTCCGGAAGATTTTTGAAATGAATAACCGGCCTAGTGTGGGCACAACTGCGCCTGCTACAGCGGGTACCCCTAGTTCTGCCGCTTGCAGAAGGCAACTCATCGGACACAGCCCTCACCACTCGACGTACGAAAACGTACCAATGTCACTTATTAAATCGGATTAATAAAGCATCGCTGCGTTCGTGTCAAGTTGAAAATCGGGGCTTGACTCCTTTTATTCCTGAGCGGCTGGCGGCGCTTTCTGCCCCACCACTTCCTTCGCCGCAGCTTGAATTCCTCCCGGCTCTGCTGGACACTACCCAACGATGGCTTCTCGCATGCGCAACGCCCTTGGGCATTCTATCTCGATTGGTTTAATTGCAGCTTTCTCCGTCGGGCCTGCGATTTCCTCTGCCACTCTCTCCGCCCTTCCGACACCTCCCCAAGCCGCTCCCTCCGCCACACCCCGCGGCGCAGACATCGATCCACGTACTTCCTTTGCACAGGGCCAAGCTGCCCTCCAATCCGGCGACTTGGCCGCCGCCGACGCCGCCTTCCGGCGCGTCCTCTCTGTTGATCCGCAGTCCGGCGCCGCCTACGCCAATCTCGGCGTAATCGCCATGCGCCGCAAAGAATGGGACCACGCACTCGCTCTTCTTGAAAAAGCCGAAAAGCTCGAACCCAAAATGTCCGGCATACGCCTCAACATCGGCCTCGTCAATTACCGCCGCGGCGATTACGCCGCCGCCGTCGCGCCCTTTGCCTCGGTCGTCCGCGACCAGCCCGACTCCCAGCAACCTCGCTACCTCCTAGGCCTCTGCCAAGTCTTCACCGAGCACTATGCCGATGCCGTCTCCACTCTCGAGCCCCTCTGGCCCCAAATGTCGAACGAGGTCACTTATCTCTACGTGCTCGACATCGCCGCTCACAGCTCCGGCAAAAGTGATCTTGACGAAAAAGCGCTCAACCGCCTGGTTGAAATCGGCGGCCAGACTCCCGAGTTTCATCTCATCCTCGGCAAGGCCTATCTCAATCGCGAGGATCCGGACAAAGCCATCTCCGAGCTGGAACTCGCCGCCGCCGGCAATTCCAGTCTCCCCTTCGTGCACTTTAGTCTTGGACTTGCTTACATGAAGAAGCAGGACACCGCCCGCGCCGAAGCCGAATTTCGCAAAGACATCGCCATCGAGCCCGATCTCCCAGACAATTACGAGCAACTCGGCTTGCTCTATCTTCAATCACAAAAAGACGACGAGGCCGAGCGCTCCTTCCGCGAAGCCCTGCACTACAATCCCCGCATGCCCGTTTCTCTGCTCGAGCTCGGCCGCCTCTATCAGCGCCAAGGCAAAAATCGCGAAGCCCTCATGTTCCTCAACTCCGCCGAAAAGCTCGCTCCCGACAATCAAAATATTCACTACATCCGCGGCCAAGTCCTACTCCGCCTCGGCCGGCGCGAAGAAGCCCAAGCCGAACTCGCCACATCACAAAAGCTCGTCAACGCCAGCTTGAACAAACAACGCCAAAAATACGGCGACGCCCCCGTACCCAATCCCGAACTCAGAGAGCCACCGCAACCCTGATCTGTACCACCCGCTCGTAGGGGCGGGGCTTGCCCCCCGCGTGGTATGCCTGAGCGCCAACTACCTGGGCGCTTTTTTCGGTTCGTGCTAGCTAAATGTTCGGCGCCTGCCACGCGCCACGTCCCCGCTCAATCGCTTCCGCCACTGCCAGCACCAATTCCTCCTCGTACGGCCGCCCGATCACCTGCACCCCAATCGGCAGTCCCTCCGCCGATAATGCCATCGGCACAACCACACCAGGAAATCCCACTAAATTCAACCACTGCGAGTACCGCATCGTATCTCGATAATTTTCCCGCTCGCCGCGCCGCCAATTCCCTTCTCCATGTCTAAACGCCGGCCCCGCCGAAACCGGCGACACCAAAACGGTCACTTCCTCCATCTGTCGCAAAATCTCCTCGCGAATCGCATCGCGCTCCGCGCAAGCCTTCAGCAAGCCGTCGTAAGTTAAGGAAGCCTCCGCCGTGGCCAGCGCCACATACTCCCGCAGCATCGGGCTCATCAATTCTTCTTGCTCCGCGGCTCCCTTCTTAATCGCGTCCGCGATCACCGGCCCAAACAAATACCACCACACTTCAATCGCCCGCTCCAGCCCGCTTAATGTCTTCTTCTCCACTAAAAATCCCCGCTCGCCCAAAATTCTCGCCGCTCGGTCCACCGCCGCGTTCGTTTCCGAAGTGGCCTTCCCCAAAGCGTCGCTTTCCAAGATCCCAACTCGCAACCCCCGAATATCTTTTTCCCCAACGGTCCGAATCGGCACCGGTGCCGAAAGCGCATCTCCCGCATCCGGCCCCGCCATCACTTCAAACAGCGCCCGCACATCCGCAATCGTCCGCGCCATCGGCCCGACCACGCCAATCCAACCAAACGCTCCTCCTCCCGGTGGAAAATGCCCAGTCCCAGGAATCCGTCCCGGCGTCGGCTTCAATCCGCAAATCCCGCAAAAATGGGCCGGAACGCGCACCGACCCGCCGCCATCGCTCCCCACTCCCCCCATCGAGCATCCCGACGCAATCGCCGCCGCCTCGCCGCCGCTCGACCCGCCCGACGACCGTTCCAAATCCCAAGGATTGCTCGTCTTCCCGCTCAACAAATTGTCCGTCTCATACGCCATCAAATATTCCGCAGTATTCGTATTCCCCAACAGTATTGCCCCCGCGCTTCGCAGCCGCGCCACCAACGGCGCATCCGCAGCCGCCTCATAATCCTTCCGCATCAACGACCCCGCCGCCGCCGGCCATCCCGCCACATCGATGCAACTCTTAACTGTCACCGGAATTCCATGCAGCCGCCTCTTGCTCGCAACGGCTCCGCCCATCACCGCCTTCGTCGCCACCTCCGCATGCTCCAGCGCGCTCTCCTCATCAATGTGCACGAACGCATTCAACTTCGGCTGCACCTCCGCGATTCGCTCCAAATGAGCCTTCACCACCTCCACTGGCGAAAATTTCTTCTCGCCGTAGCCCGCAGCAATCTCCGCAATCGTCCCTAAAATCATTTTGTCCCGAGTCATGGGTTCGAGCCTATGTGCCCGCACACTTCGGGTCAAGCGCCGTACGAAAATGCTCGATTGAACTTTTATATTGAATAACTGTGCTCAGGAACTGATGGGCTTGCGTCGTCACTTGATCGCCGGGCCCTCGCTCATCTCCCGCTTTAGTTCTGCCATTCTCAGTAGCGCACGCAAATTGTTCGGCTCGCGCTTCAGCGCCGCCTCGCACTGCGCCGTCGCATTCGCGTAATCTCCCGCCGCCGCAAACGCCGTCGCCCTAAGCAGCCTCAACTCCGTGGGCTCCTCAGCTCCCGGCATCCCCCTCAAAATCGAAGTCGCCTCACCCGCCCGCCCCACCTCCAACAACCTTCTCCCTACGGTTAGGCGCTCTTCCATCGATACTTCCTTCGCAGAGCGCAGCCGCTCATACGCCGCAACAGCACCCTTCTCCTTGTCCGAACTCACCCAACGGTGAAACTGAGCATTCGCCCCGAGCTCCGCGTACTTTCCTTCTCCAATCTCTACATCAACCCACGCTGAATTTTGCGAAAACGCTAGATTGATGTATTGCAGCGCCAGGGCCGGCTCCTCAATGTCCTCCGCCACCCGCGCGGCCCGCATCCAAACCCGCCCCCACCTCGACGCTCGCGCCACGCCAACAACCAACAAAGCCCTCGCCCGGTCGAAGTCTCCCCGCCGCGCCGCCACGTTTGCGTCAATCACCAACTGCCGCCCACTCTGCATATCAAAAAGTTTCCGGAGCTCGCGAACGGGATCCGTCGAATCATCCACGCGCAAATCAATATCCAAGGGAAACCCATCCATCGTCCGAACCAACAACGCTGCCGACTCGCGCCCTGTCCTCTGCCCGCCGGCCGCGTCACCCGCCGCTAACGCAGCCATCAATTTCTCCGCCAGCGTTCCCTCGGTATTCAAATACGTCCGCTCCATCGCCTCGATCACATTCGCTCCCACCAACCCATTCCCCTGTATGCTGTACCCCACCCCTGATCGCGCTCCCGCCCATTCCGCTCGCACCGCTTCCTCTCCCGTGTAATTCGCGGCACGCCCATCCACGCTCACCATCCCCACCTGCCGCGCCTCAATCCCTTCACCATCAAAATTCCCGTCCTCCGCCAAGATCTTCTTCATCACCTCTGCCGGACCGATCCCCTGAGCCAGCAACTCCAATCCCCGCGGCCCATAATGTGGATTTGTCTCGAGCTGCGAAGCCACCGCCCCCACTCCCGCCTGCGCGTACGGCACACTCGCCCCCACCGCCAAATTGTTCGTCTGCACCGCCACCCCGCACTCCCGCGTCTTAGCATCGCAAGCCACTATCGAATAAGTCCCCCGCGCCCCCGCTGCCCACCCGAACGCCATCACCAACAACCCAACTCGCGCCGCAATCCTCAGTTGTCGAAACATACCTCTCCTTCTCCCGTTGATGTACGGCCCAAATTCGCAAAAGGTTCCGCACGTTCGGATTCGAATGGGAGTGGCCGGGGTAGAGAAATTCGAAGGAGTTGGACGGGGAACGATTGGTTTGGTATGGCTGTGGAAGTGAGTGGAAACGCCAAAGATCCAGATGCAAAACCGATACCCGGCATTGCTGCCAATCCAACCGTCCAATACCCAAAAACTTCTGTGGCTGCTGCGCGCCCCTACTGAGCTCCAATTCTCTTCCAAAAGGGAACATCAAACCGCCAAAGTGCCCCAATTTGAACAGACACGACCCGAAATGTCTCCTACCCTCTCTCCATCGGGATTTCAGACTGGACGTTCTTGGGCAAGCTCAGCGACTCTCGAGTCCAAAATGAGAATTCTGGCGAATAACTTTGAATCGATGGAGATAAACATGAAAATTAAACTCACTACGGGTCTTCTGGTACTGGCGTTTGCACTCGGCTCCAATGCTCTGGCTGCGACGGCAACTTCTCACCAGGCAAAGGAAAGGTCCAGCGCCACGATCACGGTTGCTGGTTGCCTCCACAATGGCGCGACCACAGACGTGTTCCTTCTCACTGCAAAAGACGGTAAAGGCTGGGATGTAAGCAGTAAGACCGTGGACATCGCAAAGCATGTGGGCGAGACGGTATCCCTGACCGGTACTGCTGTCACCACAGAATCCACAGACGGTTCTGCCGCATCGGCGACGACTCGACTGGATGTTTCGGATCTGAAAATGGTGAGCGACAGCTGCTCGCAGTAAAATGCACTCCGTGGGGTGGACGCCTTAGTCAGCGTCCACTTTCACTTTCCGAGCTGTCGCCGCCTTCCCCGGTTACTTTTTTATAATTTCAGCTCCCCAAGCCGTTCAGAATCCACACTTACAAAACTGTATCTACACAAAGCCTTTCATCTCCCCTGGAATCCGCATTTTAGAAAAACAGGGCGAGGGCCCCGTCGTGGCTGACCAAAATCCGCTCCCTGTCGCCATTCGAGTTATCCAAGCGGCCGCTGGCATGCCTTGGTTCGCCTCTGTATACTTCCTCTGCTCCACGAACCAAATAGGGGAATGATTCATGACGCTTTCGCTTCATCACGCACGAAAGGCTTCCTGCCTCGCCGCGCTTTTTGTCCTTTTTTTCTGTCCATTCGCGTACGCGCAATCCACCGCTACGCTGCCGAGCGAAACGCCCGCGCAGCTCAAGCCCGTCACCGACACATTCAACTACACCCACCGTGACGTGATGATCCCCATGCGCGACGGCGTGCGCCTCCACACCGTCATCCTCGTTCCTAAAGGCGCGCATAACGCGCCTATCCTTCTGACCCGCACTCCTTACGACGCCACCGCTCTCACCTCTCACGCCCCCAGCTCCCACCTCGGCCCCATCCTCGAAGGCTACGACAACGCCACCGATGTCATCGTCGAAGATGGTTACATCCGCGTCGTGCAAGACGTCCGAGGCAAGTACGGCTCCGAAGGCGACTACATCATGAATCGCCCACTGCACGGCCCGCTCAATCCCACGCCCATCGACAATTCCACCGACACCTACGACACCATCGACTGGCTCATCAAAAACATTCCCGAGACCAACGGCAAAGTCGGCATCCTCGGCATCTCTTACGATGGCTTTCTCCCGCTCATGGCTCTCGTCAACCCGCATCCCGCGCTCAAAGTTTCCGTCCCCATGAATCCCATGGTCGATGGCTGGATGGGCGACGATTGGTTCCACTATGGCGCTTTCCGCCAACAGAACATGCCCTACATCTACGAGCAGGAGGGCACGCGCGACAACTCCATCAAATGGTGGACCGATCATTTCGACGATTACGATGTTTATATGGACGCGGTCTCAGCCGGCGAACTCGGTCGCCGCCACGGCCTCGAACAAATGGGCTTCTGGCGCAAAATTCTCGAGCACCCCAGCTACGATTCTTTCTGGCGCGATCAAGCCGTCGACAAAATCCTCGCCAAAGAGCCTCTCAAAGTTCCCGTGATGCTCGTTCATAGCCTCTGGGATCAGGAAGACATCTACGGCGCCATGGCCGTCTACAAAGCCATCAAGCCCAAGGACACCGACAACGACAAAGTCTATCTGGTAATGGGCCCGTGGCATCACGGCCAGGAAATTGAAGACGCCAGCTCCCTCGGCGCTCTGAAATTCGGCAGCGACACTGGCCTTTATTTCCGCCAGCACATCCTGCGTCCATTCCTCGCGCAATATCTGATAGACGGCGCTCCTAAAGCAGATATCGCTCCCGTCTCGGCCTACGAAACCGGCAAAGATGTTTGGCTTCGCCTTCCCTCCTGGCCCGCGGGATGCTCAGCCGGCTGCCCGCCGAAACCCACTCCGCTCTATCTCAAAGCCGGCTTAAAACTCAGCATGTCCGCCCCGCAAGCCGCCGATGCGCCCTTCGACGAATACGTCTCCGATCCCGCCAAGCCTGTTCCCTTTCGCTCCCGTCCCAGCCAACCCATGGGCTACACTCCCGACCTCACCTGGTCCGAGTGGCTCGTCGACAACCAAGTCGAAGCTTCCGGCCGCCCCGACGTTCTCGTCTTCACCTCCGATGTCCTCACCTCGCCCATGAAAATCAGCGGCCAGCCCGTCGCCAACATCATCGCTTCCACCAGCGGCACCGACTCTGACTGGGTCGTCAAACTGATCGACGTCTATCCCGATGAAGTCGCTGCTCAGCCCAATCTCGGCGGCTTTCAATTGATGATCTCCGCCGACATTTTCCGCGGCCGCTATCGTGAAAGCCTCGAAACTCCCCATCCCATCGCCTCGAATGAACCTCTGCTCTATCGTTTCGCCTTGCCCAACGCCAACCACGTTTTTCTCCCCGGCCATCGCATCATGGTCCAAATCCAATCCAGCTGGTTCCCCCTCTACGACCGCAACCCGCAAACTTTCGTCCCCAACATTTTCTGGGCCAAGCCCTCCGACTACCGCAAAGCCACCCAGCGCATCTACCACAGCGCCAGCGACGCCAGCTTCATCGAGATGCCGCTCGTCTCCACTCCTTAGACCGATGGCGATTGACGATGTCTCGACGAACGCACAAAATCTCAAGTGCTTCGCTACGCGGCCACAAAAGTCGGCCGCACTTCGAGCGGACAGGACAGTAGCCTGATGCAAGCTCCCCTTCGGCGTTCCGTTGTCGCTCTCGCAGTTTGTCTCAGTTCACTCTTTGCCACCGCCGCCTATTTTCACTCTCATGGCGCGCAATCCGAATCCTTACCGGCGCAAAAATCCGCGGCGCACCTCGACCCGGCGGAAGCTTATCGCCTCAACACGCTCGGCGTGGCTTACATGAATCAGCAGCGCCCCGCCGACGCCGAAAAACTTTTCGAAAAATCGCTCGCCGCCGATCCACAATTTGAAGTTGCCCGTCTCAATCTTGGCATCTCTCTCCTGGCACAGCAAAAGCTCGAGCCCGCACGGACCGCCCTCGCCGCCGCTGCCGAAAAACTGCCGAAGGATCCCTTCGCCTGGTACAACCTCGGCCTCGTCTACAAAGATCTTGGCGACGCCGAAAAAGGCGTCGAAGCTTTCACCCGCGTTACCCAGCTTGTCAACGAAGCTGATCCCTGGTATTTCGTCGGCTATCTTGATTCTCAGCTTCAGCATTACGATGAGGCCATCGCCGCCTTCCAAAAAGCGCTCGCTCTCTTTCCCTATCACGCTTCCGCCGAATTCGGTCTTGCCCGTGCCTACCAGCGCAGCGGCAACGCCGCCGCGGCGGGCGAGCATCTCGCCAAATTCCAAAAAATAACTGCCGAGCATCTCGGCTCGCCCTTCGGCGCGGCCTACGGCGATCAAGGCCGGCTCTCTCTCGCCGAACTTCCGCGCAGCTCCGCGCAAAACGCGCCACCTGCCATCCCGGTTCGTTTCACGCAGCAGTACATTTCGTCACTCGTTGCTCAACCTGTTGGTGCCGCCCGTGGAATGCCAAGATCTCCTGCTCCCGTCGGTCCGAGCACGGGTGCCTGCTTCTTCGATTACGACGGCGACGGCAAACCTGATCTCTTCCTCGTCAACGCCCAAGCCGGGGCAAACGGCCTCGTTATCCATAATATCGGCGAAAACAAATCAGACGTATTCCTTGGCGGTGCCGAAGAGACAACAAGTCATCTCCTGCAGAACCTCGGCAACGGCAAATTTGCCGATGTTACAAAAGCTGCGGGCCTTGAGAGCGCCGCAGCCGGCTTCGGGTGCGCGGCTGGTGACTACGGCAACGACGGCCACACCGATTTAGCCGTCTGCTTCACAGACGGCGTCCGTCTTTTTCACAACGATGGCGCGGGAAAATTCACTGACGTTACTGAAAAAGTCGGCATCCGCCGCGAGCCTGGCTGCGTCGGCGTGACCTTTGTCGACTACGACCACGACGGCGACCTCGATCTCTACATCACCATGCAACCCACGGCTGCCGCCACGTCCGGGGTGGCAGCGCACAACGTTCTCTGGCGCAACAACGGTAACAGCACGTTTACCGACGTCTCCACCGAAACCGCTCTCGGCTTCGACGCCACTGGCGCGGGCCTCGTCACCACGGATTTCAACAACGACCGCGCCATCGATTTCGTGATCGCCGGCGGCAGTAACGGCGCGTCGATTCTTCTCAATCCTCGCGAGGGAAAATTCACGCCGTCCACTGCTATCGACTTCAAAAAAGAAAATCTTCCGCCCGCTG
>JBARBE010000338.1:0-8042 GCA_049792735.1 Candidatus Acidiferrum sp. | reverse complement strand
GTTTTCATGTAGCCGCTATAGAAGTATTGCATGAGTTCGGCGGTGCTGCGGTCGTGGACGTCCCATAGGGAGAGGAGTAGGGAGGCGGCGCCGGCGCAAAAGAGGCCACGCTGGAGGCCGAGGAGCTCGTCGCCTGCGGCGACGAAGTTCATACCGGTGGCACATCCGCTGAGGGTGACGTGGCGGGCGGAGAGGCGCATCTGGTAGAGGTCGTAGAGGTTGAGGTATCCATCGCCGAGGCGGATGCCGGAGAACATGGGGTTGTCGTGGCGGTAGGTGCCGTGGGTGGCGATGTGGAGGAGAGCGCTCTGGGACCCCTTTTTTTTGAGGACGTCGACCGTGGCTTGAGTGCCGAGAAAGAGATCGGTTTGCGGGAGGATCCCGGCGACGGATTGGACCTCTGCAAGGATGTGCGGGGCGCGTTCGTCGGGGATGCCCATGACAAGGGAGGCGGCCATGTTGCTCGGAGGCTTCTCCTGGCAAAGTGCAAAGACTGCGGCGCTGGGAGAGTAGGAGATGGTGTGCGAATCACAGAGATAAGAGTCGCCACTTTTGAGGGCATGAAAGGGAAGGAAGTGAAGCGGGCCGTGAGGGACGAAGATCAGGTGTTTGGCTTGGAGATGAGGGCGGAGCGGAGCGATGAGCTCGACATACAGGGCTTCGAGGTGGCTTTGCGTGGCTTGGAGCAAGGGCTCTGCGAAGCGTTGGGTGTAGCTGGAGCCCATGCGGAATTTGGAGAGCTGGAAGCGGAGAAGGTTCAGGAAATGGATGACGCGGGAGAAAACGGTGATGGGAGTGATTTGGATGGAATTGCGGGTAACAACCGCGGCGATGAGGCGGTCGCCCGTTGAATAGTATTCGATGAGAGCGGCGTCGGCGGGGAGAGCGGATTGCAGCTTTTCGAGAGAAAAATCGCCGGGAGCCTCGAGAGTGGCGTTTTCGCGTTCGTGGGCGGGGAGTTCGCGGAGGGTGCGCAGGAGTTCGTTTTCGTGTGAGAGAGCTTTTTGCTGGAGTTGTTCGAGGCGTGTGGCGGAGGTTTCTTCGGGGCGGAGCTGCTCGAGTTCGATGCGGTGGTAGTACCAGTTTAATTCTTCGCGAAGATCGCGAATTCTGCGGACGAGTTCACTTTGGCCGGCGTCGCCGAGAGGGAGGCTCTGGCCACTTTGAAAAATCATTTCGGTCATGCTGCGGGACTTGGCGGCTTCGATGCAGGAGAAGGCTTCCGTCGCGGAGGATTCGGAGGCATCGCCGCTGAGGTACAAATCGACCAACGCTTCGTAGACTTGGAGGCGGTTTTTTACGAAGGAGATTTTCAGTTCTTCGGCATGCAGACGGCTGCGGAGCGCTTCGAGAGATTTGCGCGCTTCTTGATAGGAAGCCAGTGCGGCAGAGCGGTCGCCGCGGGATTGCGCGAGCTGGCCGCGAAGGAAATGGGTTTGGTAAGCGAGAACTGGGGCTTGCAGACCGGAGATTTTGGAGATAGCGCCGTCGGTTTCCGACTGCGCGCCGGGGAGTTCGCCGACTTGGAGCGCGATACGTGCGAGAAGAAGGTGGGCGAGAGCGGCTTTGCCGTGAAGCGCGGATTGATCGAAAAACGAGGCAGCACCGGAGCAGAGACGGCGGGCTTCGAAATAGCGGCCTTCGTGGAAGAGAAGAAGGCCCTGGTAGAGATCGAGGAGCCAGGGCCAGACGAGATTCTTCTCGGCGGCGAACATGGCGCGGGCTTTTGTGAACCGCTCGAGGGCTTGGACCGTTTTTCCTTGCTGGCCGTACGCGGTGGCTTCATTGGCGAGAGTCTTCGCGGCTTCGTAGGCCATTCCCAGCTTTTCAAAACGGAGGAAACCTTCGTGGGCCATTTCGCGGGCTTCTTCGCTAAGGTTCAGCTCGAGGTAGATCTCCGAAAGATCGAGATGACAGAGAGCGAGATGATAGGCATCACCAGAAATTTCACAGGTTCGGCGCGCGGCAAATAACATCTCGATCGCGCGGCTATATTCGCCGCGGAAATAGTACAAATAGGCGATGTTGTAATCGGCTTGATCGCGGAGCAGTGGCATTCCGTATCGCTCGCATGCTTCGCGTGCTTTCTGATAACAGTCCAGCGACCGCGGAAAATCATTCAAGCTGATCAGGCACATGGCCATGTTGCTCAGGACGACGGCAATACCCTCCGCATCTTTATAGGGCAACAGAGCCTGATAAGCCCGCTCGTATTGAGAAATAGCTTCCTCGAAGCGATCCTGGCGGTGGAAGACGTTGCCGAGATTGATGTCGAGACGCGCGAGACGCCAGGTGTCGTTGAGACGTGTAAATATCTCTCTGGCGCGAGCCGCAGCTTTGAGGGCCTTATCGTACTCACCAAGCAAAATCAGCGGCTGGATGGAACTGCTCAGAGTTCGCGCAGCTTCCTTTTCGATCTTAAGCTCTTCGTAAAGTGCGATGGCCTTTTCGTGGTGCTCGACGGCCGCGGCGTTGTTTCCGCAGGCGTAAAGGGCGTTCGCCTTTGCTCGCAGCCCGAGAGCCAGGCTCTCTTTCCTTCGCAGTTTCTTTCCGATCAAGACGGCTGCTTCCGCGAGGCGCACAGCCTCGCTTGTGTCGACGCGAACCCGCTCAACAACGAGCCGAGCCAACTGCTCGACAACTTCGCTGCGAACCAAGCCCCGATGGCGAGCGAGAAACTTTCGGCGCGCCGGCCCATCCTCGATCTGAGCGAGGCGGGAATAGAGCTCGTTCAATGGGACTTTTTTGACCATCGTGGGCATCAGTCAAAACCTAATTCGCTGAGGTGTTTGCGCAGGCGTTCCATGCATTTTTGGCGGGTGAAGCCGATGGAGCCGACGGCTAGACCCAGTTCCGCGGCGACTTCGGCGTAGGGGCGCGCGGGAGTTTCAAAAAAGAGAAGCTCGACCAATCGGCGACATTGGGGCGAGAGAGCGGCCATTGCTTCGCGCAACAGCTGTTCTTGCTGCGTTTGCTCGACGAGTGACTCAGCGATGGCGGGCGCTGCGGGGACGGGCAAGCCCGATTCCTCATCATCGCTGCTCACGAGACGTTGCTGTTGCTGCTTCCAGCGGTAGCACTGGTGGTGAGCAACCTGCATGAGCCATTTGGGGAGCGCTTTTGGTTCGCGCAGGTCGGGCAGGCGATGGAGAAGCTCGACGCAGGTGGCTTGAAAGACGTCGGCGGCTTCGTGGGGAGGCAGCCGGTATTTTACTGGGATGGAATAGATGAGAGCTTTGTATTTATCGATGAGGAGAGACCAGGCTTCTTCGTTGCCGGAGAGGCACTCTTTCACGAGGCGCTCGTCAGTCCATGCGCGGGGAGATTTTTTTGCAGCTTTGGTGACCACGGGGGTCATCGGTTGGAACTCTCCGCGCCGTTGCGGAAAAAGAGCTGTTCGACGTTCCAGAGCAGGTAGGGTTCGAGAATGGCTGGATGGATATTTGCGAGCGAGTTTTTTGCGCCGACCAGGATGTCGGGGCTGGCGAGAAAGATCATCGGTTGATTTTCGGCGAGGATTTCCTGGACGCGATCGTAGAGCTTTTTGCGCCGCTCGTAGCCCGGAGTGGAGAGTTGCTGCTCCATGAGGCGATCGATCTCTGCTTCCCATGGTGTGGCTGGGTGAGATTGGGAGGGGGCCCAAAGATGCGTGCCGCCGCTGGAGAGCCAGACATTGAGATCGGAATTAGGGTCGGTGTCAAAACTGGCGAGGCCGAGGACGCAGGCGTCGTATTCCTTCGTTTGGAGAACGCGGTCAACGAGCGAGCGAAAATCGAGAGGGACGACTTGAACATGCATGCCGAGCTGCTTGAGATCGTCCTGGATGAGCGTGGCCATTTTGGTGCGGTCGGCATTCGAAGAGCTGGTGAGGATGGAAAACTCGACGAGCTTTCCTTCAGAGTCGTGCAACGCTGGATCACCGTCCGGCGCGGTTGACCAGGAAAAGCCGGCTTCCTTTAGGAGCGCGCGCGCATGTTCCAGGGAGCGAGGCGGATGCGGGATTGTGGTATCCACCCAGCGGTGATCGCCTGGCGTTACCGGGCCCCAGAGGGCAGCGCCGCGGCCTTGATACACGAGACGAACGATGGCTTGGCGATCGATGGCGGAGGAAACGGCTTGGCGGAATTTCACATCGCGAAACCATTTTTGTTTGCGGGCAAGATCGGGCGAAGACTTGCCGCCTAGGTCGTTCAGATTGAAGAAGAGGAAATTGTATTCGAGGCCGGGGCCGGCATCGGCCATGGTGTAGGCACGATCCTGGCGGGAGAGAACGGAGAAATTTTCCGCACCAAGGTGGGTGATGAGGTCGGTCTCGCCGGATTGGAAGCGGAGAACCTGCGCATCGGCGCTGGGGACGAAGAGAAAATCAAGTTCGTCCAAATACGGCAGACGATTTCCTTTCACATCTGTCTTCCAGTAGTAGGGATTGCGCTCGAGGGCTAACTTTTGGCCAGGAACGTATTCTTTTAGGCGGAAAGGGCCGAGACCGGCCCATTCGTTCGGCGGAGTAGAAGGTGTCCAGAGTTGGTCCAGTTTTCCTTCTTCGTAAGGCTTTTCGAGGAGATGGCGGGGCAGGATGGCGAGGCCGTCGAAGAGGCGTTCTTCGACACCGTCGGGCTTTGCGAGTTGAAAAACGAGCGTTTGCGCATCGATTTTGCGAACGCTGATAGGTTTGCCGCCGACGATCAGAAGATCGCGCTGCGTGGCGTGGACATTTTCGTCGAGGTAGACGCGGAAGGTGAAAAGGACGTCATCGGCATCGAGAGGATGGCCGTCCGAGAAGCGCAGACCTTTGCGCAACGTGAGCGTGTAACGGAGGCCGTCCGGGGAAGTCTTCCAGGACTTGGCGAGAGCGGGCTCGGTGAGCTGGGTGGCACGGTTGATGTGGATGAGGTCGGCCTGCATGACGGCGATGACTTCCCGGGATGGAGTGTCCGCGGCGGTCAGGGGATTCAGGGTTTTCGGTTCGTCGCGGAGCGCGATGACGATGCGTCCGCCTGGGTGGCCGATTTCACCGGGCAAGGTGAGCAATTCCTCTTTGGCATTGGCATATTGTGGCTTTGGGAATGCTTTGGCCTGGAAGGAAATGGCCGCTGCGCTGGCCAAGAGAAAGCCAGCGGTGATGGAGAGGTAACGGGAAGAGGGGCGTTCTTTTTTCACGATAGGGTCCAGCTACTCTTCTCATCTATCTTGTACGGGCTGGAGCGCTCCTGCAATGCACTCGCGAGGCCGAGGTATCCGAGAAAGAACGGGATGATGGCCAGGGCGGGCAGATACATCCACCAGTCGGAGACGAGGACGCTGTATTGCTGGAGGCTGGCGAGGAGATTGCCCCAGCTGGACATGGGCTCGGGAATGCCGAGGCCAAGAAAAGAGAGCGTCATTTCGGCAAGGACGAATTGAGGGACGAGGATGGCGGCTTGCGTGAGGAGGACGCTGGAAGTTTCGGGCAAGACGTGGCGGCGCAACAGATAAAGATCGGAAGCGCCGAAACCTCGAGCGGCGCGGACAAAGTCGCGTTCTTTCACGCTGAGCACAACACCGCGAACGAGGCGCGCGGGGCGAGCCCATCCCACCATGCCGATGACGATTACGACGAGGAGGAAGGCTTCGAGAGGGCTGACGGCGAGAGGCAGAAACGCGCGCAGGGCGAAGAGCAGGTAGAGCCAGGGGAGCGCGAGGAAAAGTTCGGCGGCGCGCATCAGGAGATCGTCGCGCCAGCCGCCGTAGTAGCCGGCGGCTAAGCCGATCAGCGCACCGAGGAGAAGAGTGACGCCAGCGCCAAGCAGGCCGGCGAGGAGAGAGACTTGTCCGCCGTAGAGAATGCGCGAGAGCTGATCGCGGCCGTAGGCGTCGGTGCCGAGGAGATAGATGCGGGCGTTGGCGGCGCCGAAGAGATGCAAATGAGAAGGGACGACGCCGAGCAGACGGTAGCTTGCGCCTGGCGTGAGGAAGCGGAGCGGGACGGGCGTAGTTGGGTCTTCTTCGTATTGGTCGAAGGAATTTTCACGGAGGCGAAGGGGATAGAAAAAAGGGCGAAAGTGGAAATGGCCGTGCGCGTCGATTATGTGGACGCGCATGGGTGGGAGATAGGGGCGGTCACGGTCTTGCTCGATAGGGGAATAGGGAGCGAAAAATCCGGCGCCGACGATTACGCAATGGAGCGCGGCGAGAGCGATGAGCCATCGGGCGAGTTTTCGGCGCTGGGTCATTTTGCATTCGCTGCTGTGCGGATACGCGGGTCAGCCCAGTAGAGCAGCAAGTCCGCGAAGAGATTTCCGGCGACCAGGAAAATCATGGAGAGAAGGACGCCTCCGATGACGACATAGAGATCGCGCGCGAGAATGGCTTCGAGGAGGAGCGGACCGAGGCCGGGCCAGCTCATGATGACCTCGACGAGCAAGGAGCCGCTTAAGAGCGCGCCGATACTAAAACCGAAAAGAGAAATGAGGGGATTGGCGGCGGCGCGAAGGGCGTAGCTATAGAGAAGCTTGCGATGGGGGATGCCGTGGCCGAGGGCGGCGCGGAGAAAAGGAGCGGCGAGAACCTCGGCGACGGAAGCACGGACATGGCGAACGAGCATCGGAAGTGCTGCCAGGACGAGCGCAGTGACCGGGAGCGCCATGTGCAAGGCCACGTCGCGGAATTTTTGGAGCGGCGAAAAAGCTTCAAAGCCGACTGAGGCTAGGCCGCCTGTCGGAAACCAGCCGGTGCGCACAGCGAGAATTAGCAGGCCGAGAGCGAGGACGAGATCGGGGACGACCATGAGGGCGGCGGTGGCCCAGGAAAGGACGCGGTCGGGCGCGCGGCCAAATCTTGAGGCGCTCCAGACGCCGAGCGGGAGAGCGAGCAGCCATGCGAGGAGCGTGGCGGTTACGGTGAGAAGAAGAGTGTTGCGGGCGCGTACCCAGAGGAGCGTGCCGACGGGGCTGTTGTAGGCGAAGGAGAATCCTAGTTGGCCGTGAGCGACGGCGTTCAGCCAGTGGATGTAGCGGACGGGGAGCGGACGGTCGAGTTGATATTGGGCGCGAAGGGCGGCGACAGTTTCGGGAGAAATTTGGGGATTGAGACGCATTTCGTCGAAATAGTTGCCGGGAGTCAGAGCGGAAAACAAAAACGTGAGCAGGGAAACGCCGAAGAGGAGAAAGACGGCGTGGAGAGTTCTGCGGAATAGGTAGCGCATCAGGAGTTCACCAGAACGCTCTGCGTTGCGGCGAGGGTTGGCGTAGCGGCGAGGAGAGAGCGGGTGGCTTCGTGGCTCGGCGAGCGCAGGATTTTTTCGGGAGAGCCCGACTCAACGATACGGCCATTGTTCATGACCGCGATTTGGTCGGCCAAGTGGGCGGCCATCGCAAAATCGTGGGTGATGAAGAGGTAGGTGAGGCCGAGGAAGGATTGCAGCTCGAGCAGGAGATTGGAGATCTGGGCTTGCACGGAGCAATCGAGGGCGGAGAGAGCTTCGTCGAGAATAATGAGTTTTGGCTCGAGGGCCAGGGCGCGCGCGATGGCTAGGCGCTGTTTTTGGCCGCCGCTGAGTTCGCCGGGCCTTCGACTGGCCAATTTGCGAGGGAGACCGACGCGATCAAGTAGCTTAAGAACTTTATCGGCGTGCTCTGGTTTGGTGAAGCGGCGCTGGACGACGAGCGGCTCGCTGACAATTTCGAGCGCGGTCCAGCGCGGATTGAGCGAGGTTGCGGGATCCTGGAAGACGAGCTGAATCTGCGGACGAATACTGCGACGATCAGGCTCAGATAGGGCTGTTACATAGACGCCATCGAAAAAGATGCTTCCAGAAGTGGGTTGTTCCAAACAGGAGACGCAGAGCGCGAGGGTGCTTTTGCCGGAGCCGGATTCGCCGACGAGAGCCAGTGTTGTTTGCGGCGCGATCGAAAGGGACACGTCATCGAGCGCGGCGGGATTGCCGCGCGAACGGGGCGATCTCCCCACCGCGTAATGCTTCACAAGATTTTCAACCCGCAATAGTGGCTGCATGGTTTTGTTCTTAAAGATGGTCAGCCGGCGAATTTGAAGCAAGCGACGGT
>JBARBE010000337.1:0-3623 GCA_049792735.1 Candidatus Acidiferrum sp. | reverse complement strand
AGGATTTTCATTGCGCCTTCCTTTTCACGCTTCCTTGACGCGAGACGAAGAGAGATTTCTCGCTGCGCTCGAAATGACAGTATTTGGGATCTGCTTGCCTAAATTACACGAGCTTCGAACTTCAATTTTTCGACTAGCTTTGTTGCGACTTCTTTTGGCGTACCAGTTAAGAATTCGGTCTTTTTGGTTTTTGTGGGGATGTAGATTTTTTCGATTTTTTGTGTGGGCTCGTGCTGGATGGCGAGAGATTCGCGGGTGATGGTCGAGATTTCTTTTTTCTTGGCGGCCATGATGCCTTTTAGCGTGGCGTAGCGGACTTTGTTGATGCCGGACTGGATGGAAAGGACGGCGGGGAGCGGGCACTCGATGTGCTGGAACCAGCCGGCTTCGAGTTCGCGCTTGAGTTTCATTTTGTCGCCAGCAATTTCGATGGCCATGATGATGGTGGCGTGGGGACGATCGAGAAGCGCGGCTAGGAGGACTCCGGTTTGACCGAAACCGTGGTCGTCGCTTTGGAGGCCGGTCAGGACGAGGTCGGGATTTTCTTTGGCGATGGCGGCGGACAGCGCTTTTGCGGAACCTAGGGGATCGAGCTGCGCGAAATGGTCGTCGGCGATGTGGATGCCGCGGTCGGCGCCTTTGGCGAGGGCTTCCTTGATGGTCTGCTTGACGCGCTCGGGGCCCATGGAGAGAGCAATGACTTCGCCGCCGTGTTTTTCTTTCAAGCGGAGAGCCTCTTCGAGGGCGTAGCTGTCCGGCTCGTTCATTTCGAAGCCGATGTCGGATTCCTTGATCCAGTTTCCGGCGATGGCTAGCGGGGCATCTTTGGCGGGGACCTGTTTGATGCAGACGATGATGTTCACGAGAGTTTTCCTTACCGGGCGTTCACGGAACGTTGTGGAATCATTATACCTGCTTACGATTGTTAGTTACTAACGATATCGGCTGAGCCTCACGGCGAGTATACGACCGGCCGGTCTAAAGACCGGCCACTACAGCTGCACAGACTGAAGTCTGTGCCACTTACTGGCCGGACCAGCGCTTGAAAATCAGGGCGGCGTTGGTGCCGCCGAAACCGAAAGAGTTGGAGAGCGCATATTCGACTGCGGCTTTGCGGGCGACGTTGGGGACGTAGTCGAGGTCGCACTCGGGATCGGGGACTTCCAGATTGATGGTGGGCGGCAAAATCTGGTCGCGCAGGGCGAGCACACTGATGCCAGCTTCGAGGCCGCCGGCGCCGCCAAGGAGATGGCCGGTCATGGATTTTGTCGAGCTGATGGGGACATTTTTCACGTAGTCGCCGAAAACCCTTTTTAGGGCGCGCGTTTCGATCACGTCGCCGAGCGGCGTGGAGGTGCCGTGGGCGTTGACGTAGCCGATGTCTTCGGGCTGGAGCTTGGCGTCCTTGATGGCGGCGCGCATGACGCGGTAGGCGCCGTCGCCGTCGGAGGCGGGCTGCGTGATGTGGTAGGCGTCGCCGGACATGCCGTAGCCTACGATTTCGGCGAGGATAGGGGCGTTGCGTTTTTGCGCGTGCTCGAGCGACTCGAGGATCAGAATTCCAGCGCCTTCGCCGACAACGAAACCGTCGCGGCCGGAGTCGAACGGGCGGCTGGCGTGGGCGGGATCGTCATTGCGCGTGGAGAGAGCCTTCATCGCAGCAAAACCGCCGATGCCCATCGGAGTGACGGTGGCTTCGGTGCCGCCGCAGATCATCATGTCCGCCGCGCCACGTTCGATGATTTTGAAGGAATCGCCAATGGCGTGCGCCGAAGCGGAGCAGGCGGTGGCGGTGGCGGAGTTGGGGCCCTTGGCACCGTAGCGAATCGAGATGTGGCCCGAAGCGAGATTGACGATGGCGGACGGAATGAAAAAGGGAGAGATTCTGCTGGGGCCGCCTTCGACCAATTTCCTGTGCTCGCGTTCGATGATGTCGAAACCGCCGATGCCGGAAGAGACGTAAACGCCGACTTCGTCGAGGACGGAATCCTCGGGTTTCCAGTTGGCGGATTTTACGGCGAAATCCGCGCCGGCGAGGGCCACCTGTATGAAGCGGCCCATTTTTTTCAGTTCTTTTTTCTCGATCCAGCGGAAGGGATCGAAGTTTTTGATTTCGCCGGCGATGGTGCAATCAAAACCAGTGGTATCGAACTGCGTGATCGTGCCGACACCACTCACGCCAGCGAGGAGATTTTTCCAGGATTCCTCCGTGCCGATGCCCAGCGCGCAGACCAGTCCAACACCCGTAACGACTACCCGGCAAGTCAACTCAGTAATGCTCCCTGTTGAGGTGATAATTTCGTGGCTTACTTTCCCTTGGCGTGTTTATCGATGTAGTCCACGGCGTCTTTTACCGTGGTCATCTTTTCGGCGTCCTCGTCGGGGACTTCTATGCCGAAAGCTTCCTCGAAAGCCATCACCAATTCAACCTGATCGAGGGAATCCGCCCCGAGGTCGTCCACGAAGGACGCCGTCGGCGTGACTTCGGCTTCATCGACGCCGAGCTGCTCGACGATAATTTGTTTAACTCGCTCTTCCACACTGGCCATTCCGGTGTCCTCCGCGATTTGCTATCGCTTTTTGTGCATCGACGTACACTAACAGTTTATCGGCCCCAATGCCGTGCTACGGACTCGAAAATCGTCAATCAGGCAACCTGCCCATTCTAGACAGGCCTTGCGGCAAGGTCAACTTTGCTGAGTGTCCGAGGCCGCAAATTTCGGCAGTCCGCAGTGAGCGCATTTCCGCGCAAACATCATGCCCTGGTGATACCACCACTTGGAGCTAAATTGCTTGCCGCAACGAGGGCATGGGCAATATTGAGCCTGATAGGAGGTAATCACCGACGCAAAGAACCAACAGAGTAGTACTGCTCCCCACATCCAGGATAGAACGGTATCCTCGTGAACCAAGCTCGAAATCCCCCGAATGATTAAAGAAGCCGGCAAAATTGAGAAAGCGACGATGATGAAGCGATTCCGTCGCCGTTTGTATCGCTGCCACGCATCTCTGTAATCCGCCAAGGTAGTCTCGCAAGGGTGAGCCGGTCTAGGCCAAATAGAGGCCGCCGTTGACGTCGAGGACGTGGCCGGTGATGTAGGCGGCTTCGTCGCTCGCCAGGAAAACGATGGCGCTGGCTACGTCGCGGGCTGCGCCCATGCGGCCTAGCGGGATACGAGTTTTCAGTGAGGCTTTTACGTCTTCGGAGAGGACGTCGGTCATGGGGGTGGCGATGAAGCCGGGGGCGACGGCGTTGACGGTGATGTTGCGCGAGGCGATTTCGATGGCGATGGCCTTGGTGAGGCCGACGAGGCCGGCTTTGGCGGCGACATAGTTGGCCTGGCCTGCGTTGCCCATTTCGGCGACGACGCTCGAGATGTTGATGATGCGGCCGGCGCGGGCGCGCATCATGGTCGAGAGAGCTTGCTGGATGCAGAGGTGAGCGCCGGTGAGGTTGGTGCGAATGACGGCGTCCCAATCGTCCTGCTTCATGCGGAGGGCGAGGCCATCGCGGGTGATGGCGGCGTTGTTGACGAGAATGTCGAGGCGGGCGAATTTTTCGAGGAGTTGCTTGAAGCCGGATTTGATTTGATCGGGGTCGGCGACGTCCATTTTGATGGCGA
>JBARBE010000336.1:0-30699 GCA_049792735.1 Candidatus Acidiferrum sp. | reverse complement strand
AAGTTCGATCCCGCAATGTAAATGCTCGACCCTGCTCCTCCACTCCCCGGACTAATCCCCGCAATGCCCGGCGTCGTCGTCACCGTGAACGCAAACCCGTTGCTGGCTACTCCTCCCACCGTCACCACGATGTTCCCCGTCGTCGCTCCTGCCGGAACCGTCGCATTCAGCGCCGTGTTGCTCCAACTCGTCGCTGTCGCTGGCACTCCGTTGAACGTCACCGTGCTTGACCCCTGTGTGGCCCCGAAGTTCGATCCCGCAATGTAGATGCTCGACCCTACTCCTCCACTCCCCGGACTGATCCCCGCAATCCCCGGCGTCGTCGTCACCGTGAACGCAAACCCGTTGCTGGCTACTCCTCCCACCGTCACTACGATGTTGCCCGTCGTTGCTCCTGCCGGAACTGTCGCATTCAGCGCCGTGTTGCTCCAACTGGTCGCTGTCGCTGGCACTCCGTTGAAGGTCACTGTGCTTGAACCTTGTGTGGCTCCAAAGTTCGATCCTGCAATGTAGATGCTCGACCCTACGCCGCCGCTCCCCGGACTAATCCCCGCTATCGAGGGATCTTGCGCCAACGTCCGACCGGGGCTGAGGAGAAGAAACAGAATCGAGGCAAAAATAAAGGCTGGAATCCGGTTTTTCAAACTCATCGGCACACCTCCATAACTCGAAGGCCAGGGATATAGGGAATCAGAATGGTTCGGTCCCAAGGCCACTCACAAAGCACGATGGAGAACCCGAGGGAAGGAACCAGCCGAAGCTTCGCGACTGGTCGATTCAATTTCTTTTTGCCGCCGGCTCGCAGGCAGTCCACTCGTGACTCCGTCTGCGAGACGATGCTATCGAGCGATCGCTCGCCTTTTCAGGTGCTAGCTCATGGCAACGGCCGATACTTGACCGAAGAGAACGATCAGATACCACGCAGTAGATGCGTCTTACAGTAGTTATCTGCGAGAGTCAATAGTTCTTGACTTATAATCGTGTGAAAAAACTGTGAATAATGGCATTGTACGACCGCAATGGATCCTGGCGGGAGTCAAAATAACGTTTAGCCCTTGGGGAATTCCGCAGCGTTCCAAGTGTTTTTCGTGCATTCGTCCAAAGTGTGGATTTGGACGAGAACTGGAATTTGCCGCATTTTGTGGCGCTCACCTTCTTCGGCACCGCTCCGGGCCAATTCCTGACGCGAGGGCTTCTGGCCACACTCCCAAAAATCGCGCGACCTGCGACGTTTCTCTCCCCAACTGCTGACATGCCGTCTACTTGTGCCAACTCTTACTGAGTCCAGTAGCTGACCTTTTTCCGCCGTGCATTTTCCTGGGCACTGCTTCGGGCGCAGGAATTATCCCGAAGCCCAATGGAGAGGGCGGGAATGGAGACAATGGACAAAACGGCTTTCGTTTGCTGGGTATCTCGCCAACGTTGCGCAAATCTCTTCCCGGATTCGGTAGCTCACAGAGATTTTGGGCATGTTGGATTCGATTTCTTTCCGATTCGGTTTTAATTGCTCGAAATCCGATTCCACCAAAATCTCGCCCACATTCCCGAAATTCCGGAGCTTCCGCAATTTATCGGCCGATGTCGTAACTCTGTGTCCGCGTTCGCTCACGTTCCCGCTCTAGCTCCAGCTCCGGTGACTCCCGCTTGGCAGGTCCGGGCGATTCGCGGTGCGGCTGCGTCGCCGTTCGACTCGATACATCGCGTCCCAACCCGCCGGCAAGCTGAGCTTTGTCGTTGGTGTAGATTTGCGCGTCGCATCGTCCACGTGACACCGCCACATACGCCAGACGGCGGTTAACCAGTTTTTCGCCTGCATGGTCGGTGTCCACGTTGATCAGCACGCGGTCCGCGGTCTGGCCTTGACTGCTATGACTTGTCACTGCATAGCCGTAATCGAGATGCGGGTTCTCCTTGATGTTGAACGCTACCGAGCGCCGCGCGTCCAGGCGAAGTCGAATGTTGCCCTTCGCGTCGATCCTCTCGACGGTTCCGAGCTCGCGATTCGCAATGTGTTGCTCTCGATATGGCGCGGTGAATTGGACACGGTCGCCTCGCGAGAGCGCACGATCGGCGTCGCGATAGAGCGTCACCCCCTGCAACCGGCGCGGGTCGTACGTCACTTGCTTGCCAGTCTGCTTTTTAACAGAAACCAGATTCTCCTTCGCGTCGATTTTCTCCACTCGCGCATACTCTCCGCCTTTGATGCCGTGCGTTTTGCTGCCCTTCGTGTAGCGCACGATGTCCCCCGGCTGGTACTGCTCGGCCCATTGCCGGTCCGCCCCGGTAATTTCCTGGCGCGCCACCAGGACTTTCAGTCTCTCCTCCCTGTGGTCCACCTGCCCTCTTGCCTGCATTTCTGCGTGGATCACCTGATTGATTTCCGTGCGCGATCGATTGTCAGGAGAAACAATCAACGTTCCTTCAGGCTGTTTTGCATATTCGTTGGCTATTTGTTTGAACCGCTCGTTTCGGTCCGCGATTTCGTGTACGCGACCCTGGTTGTCAAGTTTTTCCATCGCTTCCCGTACGTGGCCCTGCGAGAGATGTTCGACTACTTCTTTCAGGGCAGGGTCCTTCTGTCGCACGATTTCATCAAGGCGGGCCACCTGAATTCCGGCTTCCTGGAGCTGTTGATAGGGCGCTCCTGCTTCCACGGCTTGATGCTGGCGCACATCGCCCACCAGTAATACGCGGTCATATTCTTTCAGCCCGTGCAGAAATTGATTCATTTGTCTGGTGCTGGTCAGACTCGATTCGTCCAGAACGTAGAGACGCTTCTGTCGATCGCGTGGTTCGTTGCTCGCTAGATACCGTTGTAGCGTGCTCGACTCAATGCCCGATTCAGCAAGTTTCTGTGCCGCGCGGGACGTGGGCGCAAACCCCATGACCCTATAGCCCTCTTGTTGGGCGACTTCGCGGACCGCTGTCAATGAGGTCGACTTACCCCCTCCGGCAACTCCTTCAAGAGCTGTCACCTGATCGCGGGTCGATAGGATTTGTTCCACTGCTTTCCGCTGGCTCTCGCTGAGGTAGGGATGATTACGCCCAACTTGCCTGCGGGCATCGTCACTGGCAAGCGGTTCATGCCGATTCTGTCCGACACGCATCGCTTGGATGGTGTCGCGCTCGTAGTCGATCATTTCTTGCGTGGTGAATGCCCGATCCGGCGCACTTGTTCTTGTCGCAACGCCGATGAACTCGCCGGCGTTGACGCGGTTCTCGAACTCGCTGCGTACCTCTCCGAGTGTGGCATCTCCCATTGACCGCCGGAGAGCATCCCGCAACAACTCACGTTCATCAACCACGGCTTGCAGCTCCAGATTCCGTTCCTTGGAAAAGGTGACGGCGGCTTGCCTAGATACGCGGTGCGCTTCTGGCTCCGTGTGCTGTGCGCGTCCTGTGGCGGATTGGATTACCCGGTTGGGCTGATTCCCGAACGCTTCGGCCATTTGTTGATGGCGTTGTTGCGCCTCAGCGTGGGAAAGGTCCAGCTTCGCCTGGCGTGTCTTGTGCGCAGCAATTTGCGCTGCGTCTGCTCCTCGCTGATTTTTCTTGGTGAGATGCTCCTCGATCTGCTGACGGCGGGGACTCGATGCCGCGAGATACTCCTCACTGTAGCCCTTGATTTCCGGCTGACCACTCTTGCCGCGCTCGATTTCATAACCTAACGGTTTGATCCGAGCCGCCAGTTCAGAGCGATACACCGCGGTTGCGTACTGTTGTGTTTTGTAGAGTTCTCGGGGTTGCAGCGCGTACGTGCGGCCGTCTTCCGTTTCCGTGAGGTTGAAGAACACCACATGCGAATGCAGTTGCGGGGCAGCATAACCGGCCACGGGCCTGGCACTGTCATGCTCAAACTTTGCGGCTACCCACTTGCCCGTTGTCTCTGCCGGCAGGTTCCCTCCAATTCGGGCCTGGACGAAACGCTCTAATTCACCCAGAGCGACAGCGACACTTTGTTGGTGCGCTTCGCGCAACCGTTCATCCCCGCCTACCAGCGCCGTTAAGGAAACACTCTTCGGCGCTGAGAACGTGGCGTCCCATCCCGCACGATGTTCCATCGTGCGTGTCTTATGGCCGTTCTCGTCCACGTATTCTCGCGCCGACTTGTGCCGGACGAGCTGCGCGCCGGTCATCGGATGCTGACCCTCAGTGAGACGCCGGAAATGTTCTTCGCTAACCTCACCATGTAATCCCCATTCCTCGGCAAGCCTTCCATGCCATTCGCCATGAATCTGGTCCGCTTCGGTGTAGTAGTTCTCGCGGGCATTGCCAAACTCTTCCGCGTGGTATGCCTGCGCTTGGCTTGTACTTAGGGGATTGGAGATGGTCAGCATGATAGTGTCGGCCTACTGGAAATACCGTTCCTTCCTCGCTGGTTTTCGGCTCAATCTGTGCTCGGGATCCTGCTTCGCTTCGGGCCGGGTAATTTTTCGATCCACGCCATCGTCTGCGGTCAGAGCAGTTGTCACTGCCATGGGCGGCTCTTCCGGTTTCACGTCAACGGGTCTTCCAATATGCGTCGGGTGCTTCTTCGCCAAGCCGGCGACAGGGAGCCTGTCTCCGCTCAGGCCAAAGGCGGTACCATCGGCATGCTTAGGCCGATGGAAGACCTGAGGCGAAAGCAGCTCCGGTCGCTTCAGTCGGCCGCCCTCCCGGTGTTTGCGAGCACGCGCTGCATCCCTTGCGAGCGTGAAAGCAAGCCAGAGGAGCAAAGCCGAAAAAGGGCCCCACAGGGCGGCGTGCAGAAGATTGGTGAGCGTCTGGTCCTGGTAAATCCACTGCCGCAAGAACTCATGCATCTTCGCGTCGTCCGATTGAACCGGAAGTAACACTAAGTGGAGTGCGCCAGTTTTCAATGCCTCCTGCGTGAGCCTAACCGTCGCTTCCCCGGACTCGGTCTTGGCCCCGGTCACTTCGCCATCGGAGGCCCAATGGCTGCTGTTCTTCGTGGTCACCGCAAGCAATTCATACTGCCCCGTCCTTGCTGAAGTAGTCGCACGGCGTAAGCCGCTGCGGATGTAGGCTGTGAAGTAGAATTGCTGCAAGGGAGTCCATACTGCGATGTAACGATACGCGCAGATCGCGAGCATACTCGCAAGCACCACGAACACCCACATCCAGGTCCATGCTGGATGGCGATTCGACCACTCGCTTGCACTCCCACGCTGCCTCCACTTGTGGCTCACAACTTCCCCTCTTTCGCGGCAACTGCAAGGCGTTGTTTTGCTCGATGGAATCGCTCGATGTCGGCCCGCTCGATGAGCCGATCCAAGTCCTGGTCCGTGAGGTCTTCTTGTGGTGCCAATTTGTAGAGGGCGTTGAGCAGGATTGCCCGCAAGGCCACGACCTCCGCAAGGAAGGTTTGTTCTGCCGCAGTGGCCACGACTCCTTGAGCCGCATTGGCCCGCGCTAAGAGCACCTCGCGGCACCACTCGCCAAGCGTTACACCCTCGCGCTCCGCGATAGCTGCAAGCTGCGCATATTCGCTTGCGGTCACTTTTGAGCCAACCGTGCGATTACGGAGTTGATCGTTGGGCACGACAAGAACCCCCAGAACGGACTTCCTCGAAAATAGGCGGCTCAAGGACACGCCAGCCAAATCAGTAAGTTAACGAAGAGCGCCACGAATTTTCCGCGAGCACTGATGCTTCGCTAACTCGCGCCGCACAAACACGTTAACCAGCGGCGCTCTGCAGCACCCATTTTGGGGTGGCGTGTCCGTCGCCACACCCGGTGCCGAAGGCACCGCTCTTCGCAAAACACGGCTCGGACACCGATTCACGCAATCAACCCTGTTCGCCATACTCCAGCCGAAGCTCCTCCAGCCAACGCTGAATTCCCGGGACCGCCAACCCCCTAAGAAATAGTTCGCGCAGGGCATCCCACTCAGTCCCAGTGAATTTGATGGACACATCGTGTTGCCGGAGATCAAGCGAAAACTTTGTACTGCCCTTTTCCTTGGAGACTGTCATGAGGAAGTGCCTACCACTCCACGAATACTTTGCCGACCATCCTTCGAGCATCGCCCGCAATTCAGCCAAGTCAGGGTAGCGGGTAATCACATAGTTGAACCGGCGCGCGGGGCCAAAGTCGATATATATGCCCAGCTCTGGGCAACCTGTCGACGTAAACGAGAGCTCGAAGTCCTCCAACTTGATCGGGTCAGGTAGGATAATTCGGCGGCGAAAGTCATCTTCGTTAGAGCCAGACTGGCGGACAGGCTGACGGTCATGCCTCACCCAATGTCCCCTCGCAGCGAGACCCCAAATGGTCGGCCAATAAGGGGCAAGCACCTGATCGAGCCTGGTACTGTCCACTCCTTCGTCCCGAACTGCAATGAGTAAGCACGCTCCGACAGCGCCAGGACTCTGCCATTTCTCAGCGGGTTTCAAGAGTTCCCTACGAGTCGAAATTTGTTTCAGAACTGCTTGGTGTACCTTCTCGCCGTCTTTATCAAGAGAAGCCTTGGAATCAACAGACTGGCCTCCGAGATTTCGGAAGTAATACCACGCGTGCTTCGATGCGGGATTCTTCCGGTTAAGATAGACAGCTTCGAAGGCGTCGACCAGTGCGACATACGACTCCCTGGATGGAATGGCAGGCCAGAGCAACGGTGGCTCTTGCCTCTCCTCCTCTGTCGCGATTTGAACGTAATGCGTGAGCACGTCCCACTCGGCGGCAGATAGTGTGTGCTGCGATTCCCACTTCTTGCGAATGCGATAGAGGGAAGAGGTCGGTGTGCTAAGCATCTCGTGCCGCACTGTCTCGCGGTCTAGGCCAGCGCCGCGCTCTTCGATGACAAGGAAGGCGGCCTCTCCCAGAGACACCTCGCGTCCTAGTTGATCACCGAGGACTTTCTGATAGCGCTCTAGGAGTTTCAGGCGGTCTTCGTTGAGGCGAATCGAAATGACCTCATAGCGGGGCTTCTTTTTGAGGAGCGACATCATGTTGACATATTCTCCTACACTGTTGTACAGTGTTTACGTAATCGTAGCTCATTCGGCAACTGGATGCAAGAGGGATTTTCTTGAGAGCACTCTCGGAAGCTGGAGAGCCAAATCGACGAGGTAATCGTCGATCTTCTAAACCTGCAGGAGTCACTACGACGCAATGGCTGTATCCTCACAAATCGAGACCTCGGTGCACATCGAGCGGCACTACGCCGTTACGGAAATCGCCGAAATGTGGAACCTGAGTCCTGACAAAGTTCGCGAACTATTCGAGAATGAGCCTGGTGTGCTTGTGCTCGGAGAGCGAAGTCCGCGCCACAAGAGACGGTATGTTACGCTGCGAATTCCCCGCTCCGTGCTCGAACGTGTGCATTATCGTCTGTCGTCGCAGTTAGGGGTCCGGTAGGAGAGTCCCAGGATGCTGACCATCTATCGTCGTCACCGAAAGAACTGCAAACAGAGAATGGCAGGCCGCGACTACCGGCGTTGTCTTTGCCCTATTTGGGTCGATGGCTCCTTGAACGGAATTGAGATGCGCAAGTCGCTCCGACTCCGCGATTGGCAACGGGCCCAAGAGCTAGTGCGTCGATGGGAAGCCGAAGGGCAACAGATCGAAAAGGCGAAGCCCCTCACAGTCAAGGAAGCCTGTGACAAATTTCTGGTGGACGCAGAGGCTCGAAACCTGCGCGAGCCTACACTATACAAATACCGCCTTTTGTTTCGTCAGTTTCAAGAATTCGCCACACTGTACGGCCATTCATATATCACGGATTTCGATGTTGACTCGGTTCGCCGATTTCGCGCGTCCTGGCCCAATAAGAATATTGCAGCGCGAAAGAAGCTCGAAGCCTTCCGCGCATTGTTCCGGTTTGTACATGAGAGTGGCTGGATCCCAACAAATCCGACAACTCCTCTAAAACCACCAAAGATCACCGAGCCGCCCACTGCTCCATTCACGAGGGAAGAGGTTAGGAGCATCTTGGATGCCTGCGATATCTATCCAGATAAAACGAACGCCGTCCGTTTGCGCGCGCTTGTTTTGCTGCTTCGCTATAGCGGGCTACGCATACGAGACGCCGCTACGCTCAGTCGAAATCGCATTCAGGCGGACAAACTTTTCATGTACACGGCAAAGACAGGAACGCCGGTCTATTGCCCGCTGCCGCCCGTTGTCATCGAAGCACTGAATGCGATTCCTGAAAGCACATATTTTTTCTGGACGGGACTTTCGACTCCCAAAACCGCAGCGGGAATCTGGCAAGAGAGTCTGAAGCGGCTCTTTGTATTGGCCGGAATTCCTGACGGTCACGCACACCGCTTTCGGGATACCTTCTCGGTTGAGCTGTTACTTGCTGGCGTACCCATCGAGCGCGTGTCAATTATTTTGGGACATCAGAGCGTGCGAATTACGGAGAAGCACTACGCGCCTTGGGTTCGTGCGCGTCAGGAACAGTTGGAGGCCGATGTTCGTCGCACTTGGGAAACTCCTGAACCGCAACGAAGGGTACACGGCGGGTACACGAAAAAACGCACACGTGTAATTCCTTTCAAATCAAGAAGAAAGAATGGTGCCGGCGGGGGGAATCGAACCCACGGCCTAGGGATTATGAGACCCTCGCTCTTCCACTGAGCTACGCCGGCACAAAGGCAATTCTCAATGCTACGGAGTCGGTCGCAAATGTGTCAAGCATTCCTGCGGAATAGAGCTCCCTCGGAATGGGAAGGGCGCTAAAGCAAGGTGACCCGCGGCAGACCTTTGAAATGAGCGTCGGAAGTGACTAGTTCTGCCGCGTGTCGCTCCGCTGTTGCGTAAATCAAGGCATCAGCCATCGGCAGCTCATGTTGCATGCTAATGACGACGGCGGCGAGAGCAGTCTCTTGGTCCACCGGAGCGACGATGCGGCGCAATGCTTCAGAAACAAAATGGTCTGCGACGGTTTTCGGTTGTCGCTGAAGAAGGATCTTGCGAACCTCGTATAAGACGATGGCCGGAACCAGGATGGGGTGTTCGCCCTCGAGATAGGGAGCAAAAAGATCAGCCTTCGAGTCCGAGGTGATGTATTCCAGCCAGCCAGACGAATCGACAAGGACAGGATCAGAGGCGCTCGGAGTGGTCACGGTAGCTGTCCTTCCATTTCATCCCTTGGGCTACACCGCGAAGTTCTTTGATGGAACGAGGCGGATGAAGACGGATGGTTCCGTCGAGAACGTAGATGTCGAGTTCCTGACCGGGTAGGAGCTTGAGGTCTTCACGAACCTTTTTCGGGATGACAACTTGAAATTTAGGCGAAACCTTAACTGTGTCCATTGGCGTTAGACTGATATCATATCGATATGGGTATCCGTATGTCAAATTCCATTTCGACAGATCGCGTATAACACATTCTTGATCGATACGATCTGCCACGAAAACGGCATCAGGATTTCTTAGCGCGGGCGGCTTCGAGGGATTCCCAAGCGGATTCGGGAAGCATGAGCAGGTCGTTGAACTCGCCGGCGCCGCGGAGCCATTGGCCGCCGTCGATGACCACGCATTCGCCGTTGATGTATTCGGCCATGTCGCTCAGGAGGAAGGCGGCGAGGTTGGTGAGCTCATCGTGGCGGCCGAAGCGCCTCATGGGATGCTTATCCTTGGAGTGTTCTTCGAATTGCCTAGAAGGCATCAGGCGGGACCAGGCACCCTCGGTGGGGAAGGGGCCGGGAGCAATGGCGTTGAGGCGGATGTGATACTTGGCCCATTCGACGGCTAGCGAGCGGGTCATGGCGAGCACGCCAGCCTTGGCGCAAGCTGAGGGGACGATGAAGCCGGAGCCACTGTTTGCGGAGGCGTAGGTGGTGACGATGTTTAAGACATTGCCGCCGAGCTTCTGCGCGATCCAACGCTTGGCGAAGGTTTGGGTGCAATGGAACGAACCGTTGAGAACAATGCTGACGACGGTATTGAAGGCGTTGGGGGAGAGTTTTTCTGTGCGGGCGATGAAATTTCCGGCGGCGTTGTTGATGACGGTGTCGATGCGATCAAACTGTTGCTCGGCTTTTTCGGCGGCGGCTTCGACGGCGCCGTAGTCTCGCACATCGCAGGTGGTGTAAGCCGCCGAGCCGCCGGCGCGGTGAATTTCCGAGCAAACTTCCTTGAGTGGCTCTTCGCGACGGCCGACCAGGTACATGCGGGCGCCAAGCTCGGCAAAGCGCAGCGCCATCGAACGGCCCAAGCCGGTTCCTCCGCCGGTTAGGAAGATCGCCCGGCCTTTCAGAGTGTCCTGTTGAAACACACGCCACCGCCTTTTGATTATGTTCGCCGGATTGGGGCAGCCCGGAAAAGCGATTCTAGTGTATCAGCATCCCGGAGCAGAGAAATTTGCGTGACCGTGAGATGAAAAACGAACGAGGAGCGTCGCCGAAGGGGCCAAGGACCATGGCCGGATTTCGAAGTTAGAAGCCAGCAGCAACGGCGAACCTAATTCGGCTTTAACACTGCTGGAATCGGCCGGCCCATGGCTTTTGCATATTCGGCGGCGAAGAGCGGGCTGTCTGGAAATTCCTCCGTCAATTCCCGCAAGAGCTTCTGGGCCAAGGCTTCTTGCTTTTCGCGACGCGCGGCCAGCGCCAGGAGGACTTTTGCAAAAGGCTTGAGGTAACGGCCTTTCTCAGCCGTTTTGCCGACCAACTCCATGCCAAGTTTCTTGTCGCCATGGATGCCGCCAAACCAAAGAACCGCCCGAACGCCGCCGGAGAGACAGCCGATGATGTAATCGGCGGAGCCCGGCGCAACCCAGGCGTCATTTGCATCGGGACGCTCCGCCAACAGCAGTTTGGCGTGCTCGTTGGCCTCCTTCATTCGTTTGAGGCCATCGACGTGCCTTTTATCAAGGATGCTGTCAGCATTGGATTCCATGCCGGCGGCGAGAGTCAATGCAAAGAGCGCGGCTGCGTCATGTTTGTCCTTCGCCAGGCGTTCTTTGGAGAGCTTGCGGGCCTGCTCCAACTCCGCGCGGAAATTTTTCATTCGCTCGGGATCGGGCTTGCCTTCGATTCCACGCAGAAACTTCTTGTCATCCAGAAAGAAATCGCTGGTCATCACGCCCTGGCGGTAGAACTCCTCGAAAAGATTGCTCGCCGCCATAGCCACGAAACCGAAGGGGTCGGCAGGGTGCTCGGAAGTCCATGCGGAAAACTTTACCCTGGCTTCCGGATATTTCTGCACATAGAGCAAACGGAAACCATCCTCGAGCTCCGGAACTTCCGTGAAGGCGGAATCACTGCCATCGTCGGGTGCTTGGGCGCTTGAGAGGGTAGGAACGAGCAAAATAAATAGAGCAAGGGTTGAAATCCGCTTGGAGAAGTTCCCTCGAATCTTCAGAAAACACCCGGCAAGAACCTCGGCTTATTGGCCATCGTGGCGCGGTACTCCGGATTCGCCAACAAAACGCGTTCTTCCGTGGATAGGCGCATCGAGAGAACACCAATGTGAGCAAGCGAGCCGACTAGGGCGGTAATCCAAGCCGTGTGGATGAGGGGGAGCGAAAGCATTTCGGCAAAGACTGCGGCGTAGTTAGGATGGCGGACATAACGGAACGGACCTGTAGAAATGACGCCCAGGCTGGTGGAATCCATTACTTGTACGTTCCAGTGATTTCCCAGCGTGCGGATGACCCACCAGCGCACGACATTGGCGGCGAGGAAGATTGCAAACATGACCGCGGCAAGAATAGGGATAAACGGACGCCTAAGAAGGACAACTTCCAGCGCCGCACCGATAAGTACAGCGGTGTGAAGGATGACCATCCAGCGGAACCGGGGTTCGTCAACCTTTGCGGCGCCGCGCGCGATCATTTCCCGCTGATGACGGCGCGAAATTTGCAGCTCGACGATGCGAAGCAGAGCCACTGCCACCAGCAGGGCGAGAAACGCGATGACGCTTAGGTCCATTGCAGCAGGAGAAATTCAGCGCTGAATCCCGGGCCAAAGGCGGCCGCCAGCGCATATTCGCCCGATTTGAGGGGCCGCTTTTCCAGCCATTCCTGCAAAATGAAGAGAATCGTGGCGCTGGAAAGGTTGCCGACATTTCCGAGGATGTCCCAGGAAGGCTGCGTGTCACATTTGCAGAGCCCCAATTCTTTTTCGACGTTGCCCAACAGGCGCGCGCCGCCAGGATGCAAAATCCACCCTTTAATGTCTTCCTGTTTCCGGCCATGGCGTTCAAGGAATCCATCGACAAGGCCACGAATTTTCAGGCCGATCATTTCGGGGACATCTTTCGAGAGCAAGATATGAAATCCCGAATCGCGCAAGTCGAAACCCATGGCACCCAGGGAATCGGGGAATGTGTAGGTTTCCGAAACGAGAATCTTCGGTCCCTTGCGCTCTTTTCCGGTCACCAAGACTGCAGCTGCACCGTCACCGAATAAAATCGAGGAAATCAAATTTGCCTGAGAGATGTCCTTGCGCTGAAAGGTGAGGGAAGGCAGCTCGACAGAAATGATCAGCACATTTCCGCCGGGATGGGCCTTCAAGTAATCGGCCGCGCGGCCCAGGGCCATCGCTCCGGCGGCGCAACCAAGTTCCGTGAAGGGCATCCGGCGCACATTCGAGCGGAAGCCCATGAGGTTGATGAGATGCGCATCCAAGGAAGGAATCATGAAGCCGGTGCAGGAGACGGTGATGATGAGATCCACTTCATCCGGGCGCAAGCCGGCCCGGCGCAGACATTCTTCCGAGGCCTCACGGCCGAGTTTCACTGCGTGCTCGATGTACTCCTGGTTAGTTTTGGATAGCGGCCGCGGCTCAACGGTATATTCAATCGGAAAAATCGAGTAACGCTTGTGCACCTGGGCATTGTCGGCGATGGCCATCAACGCTTCGAGGCGGCGGTCCGGAATGTCGAAGACCCGCCCCATGTAATACTTCACCTCTTCGCGAGTCATCGTGTACGGCGGCAAAGCGGTGGCCGTCGCGGCGATGGTGCAGTGCGAGTTTGAGGCCCCGTTCGAGGGTCCAATATTCACGTATTCCACCTTTAAGTCAGTATGAAAACTCCGCCTGAGAGCGCTACCAGTTTGCTAAGCCATTTTGTCGCAACGGTTCAGCAGCGGACGATATATGAGCGCTAGACTGTACAACATTCCCTGCGCGGGGAAAAGTTGGAATTGGGCCACCACGCCCACCCCGCAAAGCCCGGCATTAGTACCCTACAATTTATCCCTGTGTGGCCGCTTTGTAAAATCCTCATCTCAATTTGGGGTATGCTTTTGCGCATCATGAAGAATTCCAGAAGTTCGCAAGTTCTCCGATGGCCACGCACTCTTCCTCTCCTTGGGTTCACACTTTTTACTCTCGCGGCAGTTTTTCTTTGGAGGGCCATAGCCGCCCCGCAGGAACAGACGCCACCGCTGTTGGTGATGATTTCCGTGGATGGCATGCGTCCGGATTATATAACCCAAGCAGATGAGCACGGGGCGAAAGTCCCGAACTTGCGGCGCTTCATGAAAGAAGGAACTTACGCCGAGGGAGTCGTTGGAGTCGTACCGACGGTGACCTATCCGAGCCACACGACGCTGGTGACGGGAGTGTGGCCGGCGAAGCACGGCATCTTCGCCAATACGACCTTCGATCCCTTACAAAAAAACCAAGGGGGCTGGTATTGGTACACGGAAGACATTCGCGTGCCGACTTTGTGGGATGCGGTTACCGCTGCTGGGCGAACGACGGCGAGCGTTCAGTGGCCGGTGACAGTTGGCGCGCACATCACGTGGGACATTCCAGAATTCTGGCGGGCAAGCACGCCGGACGACGCAAAGCTATTGCGGGCGGTTTCCACGCCTGGATTGTTACAAGAAGCGGGCGCGGACCTCGGCCCGTACCGCGGAGGAATCGACACGTCGGCGGAAGGGGACGTCAACCGTGGACAGTACACAGAATGGATCCTCGAGAAAAAGCATCCCGCATTTTTGACGCTCCATCTCAGCTCGCTCGATCACATCGAACACGAGACGGGTCCGTTCAGTCCCGAAGATATCGCTGTGCTGGAGAGTATCGATACGACGATTGGGAAAATTCGCGCGACGGCGGAGAGGCTTGCTCCGGGCCGGGCGTATATCGCGGTGGTTTCCGACCACGGCTTCGTGCGAACGGACACACAGTTGAATTTGTTCCCATTGTTTCGCGACGCGAAACTGATTACCGTCAATGAAAAGGGAAAGATCATGGATTGGAAGGCGATTCCGTGGGTGACGGGCGGGTCGGCAGCGATTGTGCTGAAAGATCCCAACGACGCCGCAACGCTTTCACAAGTGAGAGAGCTACTAGATAAAGTCGCGAGTGATGCGGCGAACGGGGTTGACCGCATCCTGGACGCGGAGGAACTTCACAAGCGCGGCGGGTATCCGCCGGCGTCCTTTTTTGTTGGCCTCAAGCCCGGGTGGAAGACAGGATCAAGCCTCGATGGCCCCGTTCTTTCAAAATTGAAAGTGGGAGGGACCCACGGCGGGATGCCGGACTTGCCCGAGCTGCACGCTTCATTCTTTCTGGTTGGCCCCGGCATTCCAGAGGGCCGATCGCTGGGGTTGATCGATATGCGCCACATTGCCCCGACGCTGGCGCATGAAATGGGATTATCTTTGCCGAGTGCCAACGGAAAGAATCTTCTTCCTTAGCTGAAATACACGTTGTGGGGCGCAATCAGTGTGCCGATCCGCGCGCTTAACGCAGCCCGACGAGGCCTTTTACGGAATCGATTAGTTTCGCGGAATCGTAGCCGACGCCATCCTTGAAAACGAGTTCGACATTTTCGATGTCCTTGATGTTGGCCGATGGATCGCCTTTCAACACAACCATATCGGCTGCCTTGCCTTCTGCGAGCGTGCCGATTTTATCCAGCTCGCCGAGAAATTCGGCGCCATTGGACGTGGCGATGTGAATGGCTTCGACGGGTGTGAAGCCTGCCTCGACGAGCAGTTCGACTTCGCGCTGGTCTCCAAAGCCGGCGATCACGCCGCCGTATCCGGTAGGGTCGAGCCCCGCCAGTAGCAGCCCGCCCTGCTTTGAAAATTCGTGTTCGAACTCCATCTCTTTTTTGAAGATGGCCGCTGCATCGGAATTGGCTGCGTTGTCGGAAATGCGCGCGCGCCTCGTTAAATAGGCGATACGGGCTTCCGGTGTCATCGCGTCCAGCACGCGGCTATCGAGTGGAGCGCGTCCGGGCACGGAGGTTTCGAATACGGGAAGCGTCGACGTGACTGCGACGTGATGCGCGATCAAATCGCGAATCATGTCCTGCATAGGCTTGCTGGCGATATCGACCGAAAGCAGCGCTTTTGCGGCGTCCCGCGGATTGGGGCAGACACCAGGCTTTTTACCCGGATAAAACTCGGTATCCACTTCAATGCCGTGCTCCAGGTGGTCGATACCGAGAGCGGCTGCTTCGCGGAAACCGATGGAGCAGAGATGGCCGGTGACTTTGATTCCGTGTGCGTGGGCGGCTTTAATCGCCGCAGAAAGCTCGTCCGGCGTGATGTTCATATAGGCCTTGAACGAAGTGGCGCCCTGGGCGATCCAGAATTCGACGGTTCGACGCGCATCTTCGGCATCCTTGAGCTGATGCATCTGTAAAGCAAACGCCCCCGGCCCCTCGAGATAAGGGCCAGTGACGTGAATTTTCGGGCCTGCCATTTTTCCTTCGTCGATGGCTTTCTTGAGTTCGAGATCGGTGTATGGTTCGAGACTGCCCGTCGTGCGAATCGTGGTGACGCCGCCCGCAAGGTAAAGGCGCGGAAAACTTGAAGCGTGCTCAGGATACAGCGGAATCCCGCCGGGGGAGGGATAGAACATGTGGTCGTGCATGCCTACGAGTCCGGGAATCACGGTGCGGCCGGAAAGATCCAGAGCTTTCGCACCGGCGGGAATTTTAGCGGCGCCGTCGCTGGTCAAAGCGGTGATTTTTCCGTCCTCGATGATGAGTGTTTGATCCCCGCGAGCCGCGGCCCCTGTGCCATCGACGACGCGCACGTGCGTCAGCGCGAGCACGCGCGCATCTTCCTTCACAAATGCGGAGACAGCGGGAGAAAGCTTCGGATTCACCTGGCACGCGGCGATAGACGGCAATAGAAGGGAGCAGAGTGCGGTCCCGAAAATTCTTCGCATCGCAACACCTCGGAGAGTCAGGAATGTTTCAACGCGGTGCAGTGTATTCAGACGGCGGCGGCGGCACAAGCGTTGAATGCGGAGTGGTTGCGCGGAGATTGTGGTAGATTTTGGTTTCCTCGAGGTGACAAATGCTGAAACGCTTCGGACAACTTCTGGCAAACATCGTCGTAACCGCGATTTTCACGCTCATGCCTTGCGCCGCTCAACAGACGCCCAGCGCCGCCACCGAAGGCGATTTTGTGATTCACAATTTTCAGTTTCATTCCGGCGAGTCGCTGCCGGAATTACGGCTGCATTACACCACGCTCGGAAAACCGGTTCGCGACGCATCGGGGCGGACCACCAATGCGGTGCTCATCCTTCACGGAACCGGCGGAACAGGACATCAGTTTTTCGCGCCGCAATTTGCAGGCGTTTTATTTGGGCCGGGCCAGCTTCTCGATGCGTCGCGCTATTACATTATTCTTCCCGATGGGATCGGCCACGGAAAATCGTCCAAGCCCAGCGATGGTTTACGCGCGCATTTTCCGCAGTATGACTACGACGATATGGTCACCGCGCACTACCGGCTGGTGAGTGAAGGGCTCGGCGTCAATCATCTGCGGCTGGTGATGGGCACCTCGATGGGCTGCATGCACTCTTTTATGTGGGGCGAGATGTATCCGGATTTCATGGATGCGCTGATGCCGCTGGCGTGCTTGCCCGTGCAGATCGCGGGACGCAACCGCATTTGGCGCAAGATGGTGATGGACGCGATTCGCGACGATCCTGGATGGATGGGCGGCGAATACAAGGAAGAACCGAAGCAAGGGCTGCGGACGGCGCTGGATTTGCTCCTGATCGCGGGGAGCGCGCCGATCCCCATGCAGAAAGCGATGGCGACCCGCGATGATGCCGACAAATACCTTGATGACTATTTTCACGCGCGATCAGGGGCGCTGGATGCCAACGATCTCTTGTATCAGGTGAATGCTTCGCGCGATTACGATCCCTCGCAGCAACTTGGCAAAATCAAGGCGCCGGTGATGTGGATCAATTCAGCGGACGATTTTATTAATCCGCCGGGGCTCGGTATCGCCGAGCTGGAGGTGAAGAGAATTAAGAATGGAAAATTCGTCTTGATTCCTGCGAGCGAAAAAACGCACGGCCACGGCACGCATACTTGGGCGGAGATTTGGAAGCAGTATATGGCGGACTTGCTCACGGAATCAGCCCACTAGAAAGCTGATGCCGCACGGAAGAATTTGTCAGCGTGTTGCTTCGTGGCTGGCGCGAATTTCCTGCCAGCGGCGCGGACGCTTGTTGGCCTGCAATACCTTTTTGCGAAGGCGAATGGATTTCGGAGTGATTTCGACGTATTCGTCGTCGGCGATAAATTCGATCGCCTGTTCGAGGCTGAGTTCGCGGTGCGGAATCAGACGGATGGCTTCATCCGCGCTGGAGGAGCGCATGTTGGTCTGCTTCTTTTCCTTGGTGACATTCACTTCCATGTCCTGCTCGCGGGAATTTTCTCCGATGACCATGCCTTCGTAGACTTCAATGGCAGGGCCAATGAACAATTCACCGCGCTCCTGAAGGTTCCACAGCGCAAACGCCGTCGATGGTCCGGGACGGTCCGCGACGAGCGCGCCCGTCGGACGCAGCGCCATTTCTCCGGCATAGTCGGTCCAGCCGTCGAAAATCGAGTGAATCAGCGCGGTGCCGCGAGTGTCCGTCAGCAACTGGCTGCGTAACCCGATCAATCCGCGCGAAGGGATTTTGAAATCCATGCGCACGCGGCCGGAATTGTGGTTGCTCATCTTAAGCATTTCGCCGCGGCGGCTGCCCAATGTTTCGAGAATGATGCCGATGAAACTCTCCGGAACGTCGATGACCAAACGCTCGAGCGGCTCTAATTTCTTTCCATTTTCCGTACGCACGACGATTTCTGGTTTGCCGACCATCAGCTCGAAGCCCTCGCGGCGCATCGTCTCGATGAGGATGGCTAGCTGAAGCTCGCCGCGCCCGAGCACGCGGAAGGATTCCGGCGTGTCGGTATCATCGACGCGAATCGAAACGTTGGTGAGCAATTCCTTTTGCAGGCGGTCGCGAAGGTCGCGCGAGGTTACATAGTCGCCTTCTTTACCGGAAAGCGGGCTGCTGTTTACCGTGAAAATCATCGCGAGCGTCGGCTCGTCGATCAACAAAGGCTCCAGCGGTTGCGGAGTCGCCAAATCCGTGATGCTTTCGCCGATCTGAATTCCCTCGACGCCGGCGATGGCCACCAGATCACCCGCAGCAACCGCTTCCGCTTCGTCGCGCTCGAGACCGCGAAACGTATAGAGTTTGGTGATCCGCGTGGACAGAAGCTTTCCATCCAGCTTGCTGATGCCTACATCCTCGCCGCGCCTCAGCGTGCCGTTAAACACGCGGCCTATCGCGATGCGTCCGAGAAAATCGCTGTAGTCGAGATTCATCACCTGAATTTGCAGCACGCCGTCCGGATCGCCGGGCGGCGCAGGAATGCTCTTTACGATGGTTTCAAAGAGCGGAAGCAGGTCCTTCGAGTTATCCCCAAGCTGCCGGTGCGCGACGCCATCGCGCGCATTGGTGTACACCACCGGGAAATCAAGCTGGTCTTCGGTGGCGTCCAGGTCGATAAACAGGTCGTAGATTTCATCCAGGACTTCCTTTGTGCGGGCATCGGTGCGGTCGATCTTGTTCAGCACAACTACGGGCGGGAGTTTGGCAGCCAGCGCTTTTTGCAACACGTAGCGTGTTTGCGGCAGCGGGCCTTCGCTGGCATCGACCAGCAGTACAACTCCATCGACCATGCGCAGCGCGCGCTCGACTTCGCCGCCAAAATCGCTGTGGCCGGGCGTGTCAACAATGTTGATCTTGGTATCGTGGAAAAAAAGCGCGGTGTTTTTCGCGAGGATGGTAATGCCACGTTCGCGTTCGAGGTCGTTCGAGTCCATCACGCGCTCGACGAGTGCTTCGTTCGCGCGGAAAATCCCGCTCTGGCGCAGCATGGCGTCGACCAGGGTCGTCTTGCCGTGATCCACGTGCGCGATAATGGCGATATTGCGAATATTTTGGCTCATGGTGTCTACGTCGGTCTGCGGACTACTCTTCGGGCAGTCACTGCAAAGACAAAAATAGCCCCGACCCGGTCGGGGCGCGGACGAATCTCCTTTGTTCTCAGGTGCGGTCGAGCAACCTATAGTTTAGCAGAGCAGGCCGCCGTTCCACGTTAAATTTCGTGTACTATCCTCGTCCAGGCCGTTTCGTCAAGGAAAGCAGTGGGTTGATCAGGAGGTTTCCGTGCGAATAGCGCGTCTGCTGTGGAAAGGCAGAGTCTATCTGTGGATTATCGCCATCCTGCTGCTTTTTTTGCTCTCAGGCCGCGCGCAAGCGCCGACCCCGCCGGACTATTCGCTTCTTTTTAACAAAACCGACGTGATGATCGCCGCGCGCGACGGCGTCAAGCTGCACACAGAGATTTACTCGCCGAAAAACGCGACTGAGCCGCTGCCCATGGTCATGGAGCGGACACCCTATGGGCTCCACGACGATGAAAAAGGCTACAGCCGCATCCTCTCGCGCTACGCGGAGATGATTCCCGACAACTACATCTTTGTTTTTCAAGATATTCGCGGCCGCTACGGCTCCGAAGGAGCCTTCGTGATGCAACGCCCTGTGCGCGATCCCAAGGATCCCAAAGCGATTGACGAGGGCACGGATACCTACGACACCATCGACTGGCTGGTGAAAAACGTCCCGAACAACAACCACCGCGTTGGGCTGGTCGGCATCTCCTACGGCGGCTGGCTTACCGTCATGGGGATGCTCGAACCGCATCCCGCGCTCAAAGCCGTTTCCGAACAGGCTTCGCCTGCGGATATGTTCCTTGGCGACGATTTTCACCACAACGGCGCGTTCCGGCTGAGCTACGGCTTCGAATATTCGACCATGATGGAAACTGGAAAGACGAATTTTGCCTTCCAATTCGACCTGTTCGACACGTACTTGTGGTATTTGCGCCTCGGCGCGCTATCCAACGTCAACAAGAATTACATTCATGGAACACTGCCAACCTGGAACAATTTTGTCGCGCATCCGAATTACGATGCTTTTTGGAAACAGGAAGCCATGCCCTACATCCTGAAGAAGCCGACCGTGCCTAATCTCAATGTGGCGGGATGGTGGGATCAGGAGGATTTCTACGGGCCGATGAAGATCTATCAGCTCCTCGAGAAAAATGATCCGGATCACTTGAATTATCTCGTCGCCGGACCCTGGAATCATGGTGGCTGGGGGCGAAGTTTGGGCGATTCGCTCGGGCCCATTTCCTTCGGCAGCGACACCGGACTCTATTTTCGCCAACAAATCGAAGCTCCCTGGTTCGCCTACTGGCTCAAGAACAAAGGCAGTCTGCCGCTCAAAGAGGCGCTGCTCTTTCAAACCGGCAGCGACAAATGGGTGCAGTTTGATTCCTGGCCGCCACATGAAGCAGCCGCGCGCGAACTCTACTTTCACGAAGACGGCAAACTTTCGTTCGATCCGCCGACGCCCGCCACGGCTCAGGCCTTTGATAGCTACGTCAGCGATCCCGCACATCCCGTGCCGTATCGCCATCGCCCAATTGATATGACCTACCCGACCGATCATCCCGGCGGCTGGTACTTCTGGCTCGTGCAGGATCAACGCTTCGTCGACAATCGACCGGACGTGCTGACCTGGGAGACGAATGAGCTGACCGACGACGTGACCTTGGCGGGACAAGTTACGGCGAAACTTTTTGCTTCCACGACCGGCAGCGATTCCGACTGGGTCGTGAAGCTAATCGACGTCTATCCCGAAAAATATCCCGAGGACTGGAAACTCTCCGGCTACGAGTTGATGATCGCCGACGAAGTGTTCCGTGGACGCTTCCGCAAGTCGTTCGAGAGGCCGGAACCCATCACGCCAAACGCCATCACGCCGTTCACTATTGATCTACACACGGCCAACCACGTCTTCGCGAAGGGGCATCGCATCATGGTGCAAGTACAAAGCACGTGGTTCCCCATCATTGACCGCAATCCCCAGAGGTTTGTTCCCAACATTTTTGAAGCGAAGGAGTCCGACTTCCAGAAGGCCACTCAACGGATCTACCGTTCAAAGGAATATCCCTCGGGAGTCGTTCTTTCAATTTTGCCGCCACCATCTGACAATTAACGACTTTTCGTCCGCAGAGTGATTCTTGCGGGCACAACTTCGTTCGCGGGAATAGTGCGCTCCATCTCTTGTGATACTCTGGGTTTCGCTGCAAAAATCGCGTTGATTCGCGTCACTCCAAGAGGAGTTCCGATGCATCCCATCCGCAAAACAACTGGCCTCGCCATCATTCTCGCAGCGGCAGGCTTGGTCCTTGTACCGCTTTTCGGAGCCGCAACGCAGCGGCAACGCCCGGACTTCTCTGCTCTCTTCGACAAAACGGAAGTGATGATTCCCATGCGCGACGGCGTAAAGCTGCACACGGAGATTTACACGCCGAAAAACGCCACCGAACCGTTGCCGATTCTCTTTGAACGAACTCCCTACGGCATTTCCAGTCCAGACAAGGGGATCAGCAACATGATCTACCGATACGCGGACATGGTTCCGGAAGGCTACATCTTCGCGTTTCAGGATATTCGCGGCCGCTACGGCTCCGAAGGAAAGTTCGTCATGCTTCATCCGCTGCATGACGCCAGCGATCCCAAAGGCGTGGACGAAAGCACGGACACCTACGACACCATCGACTGGCTCGTGAAAAATGTTCCGAACAACAATGGCCGCGTAGGGCTCGACGGCATTTCTTATGACGGCTTTCTTGTCGATATGGGGATGATCCATCCGCACCCCGCGCTCAAGGCCGCTTCCGAGCAAGCCTGCATGGGCGACACGTGGCTCGGCGACGATTTCTTCCACAATGGCGCCTTCCGCTTGAGCTACGCGTTCGAGTACACCGCCTTACTCGAATCCTCGAATGAGAACTTCAGTTTCTCTTTCGATCGCTTTGACGTTTACGACTTTTATCTCCGCCTCGGCGCGCTTTCGAACGCCAATGCAAAATATTTTCACGGAAAGCTGCCGACCTGGAATGAATTTGTCGCTCACGCGAGTTACGACGATTTTTGGAAGCGCCACGCGGTCGCGTACGGCTTGAAACAAGCCACCGTTCCCAATCTCAACGTCGCCGGCTGGTGGGACCAGGAAGATTTTTACGGCCCGACGTCAACCTATGCGCGCCTCGAAAAATCCGACCCGAATCATTTCAACTACCTCGTCGCCGGACCCTGGAATCATGGTGGCTGGGGGGGCGGTCCGGGCAAGTCGCTCGGCGAAATTCCTTTTGGCAGCGACACCGGCGTTTATTTTCGCCAGAAAATCGAACTTCCCTGGTTTGAATATTGGCTCAAGGACAAAGGCACCTTGCCGCTCAAGGAAGCGCTCCTATTTCAATCGGGCAGCGATAACTGGGTTCAATACGATTCATGGCCGCCGCGCGAAGCACAAACCAAAAACCTTTATTTCCACGAGGACGGGAAACTCTCCTTCGATCCTCCGCAATCGGAATCCGCAAACTCCTTCGACAGCTACGTCAGCGACCCCGCGCATCCCGTGCCCTATCGCCACCGCCCCATTGACATGACGTATCCCGAGGATCATCCCGGAAGCTGGTACACCTGGCTGGTGCAGGACCAGCGCTTCGTCGACAACCGCCCCGGTGTTCTAACCTGGCAGACGGACGAATTGACGGAAGATGTGAGACTCGCCGGCCAAGTCACCGCCAAACTCTTCGCTTCCACGACCGGCAGCGACAGTGATTGGATCGTCAAGCTCATTGATGTTTACCCTCAGAAATATCCGGACGACTGGAAGCTTTCTGGATATGAGCTGATGATTTCCGATGAAATCTTTCGTGGCCGTTATCGCAATTCCTTCGAAAAGCCCGAACCTCTCAAGCCTGGCGAAGTGACGCCGTTCACCATCGACCTGCACACGCAGGACCACGTTTTCAAGAAGGGCCACCGCATCATGGTGCAGGTCCAGAGCACCTGGTTTCCGCTCTACGACCGCAATCCGCAGAAGTTCGTGCCCAACATTTTCGAAGCCAAGGATTCCGACTACCAGATGGCAACGCAACGCGTCTATCGCTCGAAGCATTTCCCTTCAAGCGTCGAAATCATGGTCTTGCCGGACAGCGCCGCTAGCGCACGCAATTAATACATTTCGGCGCAACCAAAAAGAGGGAATCTCATCACTTTCGATTCACCGTGGCCCCTCAGACTTGATTCAGGAGGCCGAACGCAGGCGCAAGACCCAAACTCAACAATCATCTGCAAATTCCCGCCGCCTTTTCTGAACCAGATATTCGTCCCATTTACGGACAAATGTGCGCAACCGGTCAGTATCCCCTCGACGCTCTCACCACATACAAAAAGACGGATTTCCACCTTGTTTTCGGACCGCTTGGTACCTATTTCTGGCAAATCGTCCCTTTCTTTAATCCGCGCGTATTTTGGAGGGAAACCTTTCGTCAGAAAATTCGTTCTTACATGTAAACACAGCTCCGTTTCTGCGCGTCTAATGCGTGTAAAGGATTGCGTCTATGACTCCGAACCTGATCCCAACCCTGGATTCCACGTTTCAAGAAAAATCAAACTTCATTCCAACCTCGGGCCCGCGCTTCGTCCGCTTCGGTCCATTTCAACTTGATCAGCAGAGGCAAGAGCTCGCCAAGAATGGCTCGCGCCTAAAGTTGCAGGGCAAGGTCTATCAGGTCCTGGTCGCGTTGATCGAGAAGCAGGGCGAAGTGGTCACCCGCGAGGAATTGCGGCAGCGGCTGTGGCCCGCCGACACGCATGTCAACTATGACGCGAACGTCAACACAACGGTCAACAAGCTCCGGCAAGTCTTAGGCGATTCCACGGACAAGCCGCTCTACATTGAGACAATCCCCCGCAAAGGGTACTGCTTGGTGACACGATGGGAAGCTTCCGATGTTCCTGGTACACAGATTATCGCTGAGTCCATTCCCGAGGCTGCGCCTTCGATTGTTTCTCCGCCGGTGGCGAAGGAGCCTACCTCGTCTCGCTCCGGTTTTTGGATGCCGATCGGGGTGGTCGGCCTAATCCTGGCTGGGATGCTTCTTGGCGCGGGCATCACACTTACCACGCTCTTCCTTTCTCATTTCGCGCAAGCCACGCGCTGGCCATAGCCGCTGCCGCCGACGTTCTATTCGAAGATGCTGCTGTCTCGGCGGAACTTGTGAGAAGGTAAGTTGCCGCCCAGCCGTTATTATTTTTGCGGCTCCGCTGTTTCACCGGAATGAAATTCCGTCCACGGCCCTGCTTTCATGTCGTGGAGGTAAGGGGCTTGCCAGGCATACTCGGGATGGGCCGCGAGAAAAGGCTTGGCTAGAAAATCTTCTCCGCAGGGATGCCCAGCGCGCGCCACCAGTTTCATTTCCTTGGTCATCTCTGAATCCGTTGCTTTGCCCTGTACTGCTCCTCCGGGAAAATACGGTCCCCATCCCCAAATCTCGACCCCGCGCGGCGAAGAATCCACATGCCCGCAAAGCGTCCGCTCGTTGGTTTCCGGTCTCTGATGATAGCTATCGATGTGATCGCCAAGCATTTTCTCGGCAAGATCCACATCAATCTTGCCTTTGTTTTCTTTCAGCAATTGCTCCCATCGCACGCGCCGCGCGTTCGGCGAAGTCTCCAGGTCATTCGGCTTGAATTCCGGCGCATCCTCTCGCAGCACTTTCGGGTCGCGCGCCCAGTTCGAGCCTGAGTAAGCCCCATCCTTTGTCCGCCACAGCTTGTAAGCCCTCAGTCCGAGCTCGAACTGCGCAATCTCGCCGGTCTTTCTGTCGCCGAGCAGCCAATCGTTGGCATAGCCGCCGTTGTTTCCGTCGAGCATGATTTTCGTATATTCATCGATCGAGCCCGCATACTGCAGCGCCTTGCGCGCCCGCACGAATTCCGCCTTGCCGCCTGGATTCCAGCCCTCAAACTGCGTGATGGTCGTCTCCGTGACCATTAAGCCGTCGCTGTTGATCCCAAAGTCGTCGTCGCTCGCGATCACTCCGGGAAATCCATCCATCAAGATTCGATAGCCGCTTTTCGGTACGATGTCGAACATGATGCGCCAGCGCTCCCCGTTCGCATAGTTCGTCCAGTTGTTGTGGGCCATAACGATCTGCCCGCCTTTCGTCCAGCTGCCCGTCGCGACAAACGCGCTGCAATTTCCCGGACTTTTCAAATCCGGCGCGTCCGCCGTTTTCTGCTGCTTGTTGTACCAGGGCACGTAATAATCCGGCAGCTCCTCAAACGCGTTCATAGCTACGATGTCGTCCACGTCCAGCTTCGAATTGGTCCGGGCGTGCAGGCCCTCCACGATTCCCTGCAATTCCTGCCGATACTCCTCGTCAATTTTGGGCCACAGCATTTCATGCGCCGCTTTTCGGAAAAACGCCCAGTCGCGCTGCGTCTCATGCATCATCCCGGCGCTCACCGCCGCGAAGCCATCCTCTATCTCCGGCGCCAGCAAATACCCGTGCTGGAATCCAATCGCTGCCGGCGTGCCTTCGAGGTGCACATAGATCCAGCCGCCATCCTCGAAGCGTTGCGCACCCTTCAGGCGCGGGTCATTCGCGCCCGCCGGTGCCTGCTCTGCCACAATGCTTTCGTTCAATGCGCCCTTGGCAGACGTCACATCAGCTCCGCTGCCCCCCATCCACCACAGGGCAGCTCCTCCCAAAAGGATCACGAGGATCGCGCCAGTCCGCCTCACCGAATCCGTTCCGCTTTCTGTTTCCATCAACCCTCCTAGTTGGCATCGCCCTTTCGGCGCGTAAAAATCATCCCCAAAGTGCGTCCGGCGTCAAGCTTGAATCCGCTGATTGCCTGATTCGAATCTCTTTCGAAGTGGATTTTGACTGGCATTCTGCTCAGCCTGAATTCATCCTTCCCGGTCGCTTCGAACGCATCGGGGAAAAAACCGCTCGCGCGGGAAATGCCGCTTTCATCCAGAATGGCCATAACCTTCAGCTTGTCGTCCAGGACGCCCAGGCGGTACATCACACCCAACTCGCTGCTCCAGTAATCGCCCGTGTAAGCTTGAAGTTGCGCAGCCGGCAGCGTGATTTCTTTTTTCTCGGGCTTGTCACGCGCGCGGTCCGCGTCTTTCTTTTCCTCCTTCGGCTTCATTGCGCTGCCGAGATATATGTCCGCCACCTGGCGCGCTCGCCGCGAAGGATTCGCATCTCCCCTATTGCACAGGCATGCCACCGAAAAGTGCGGCTCCGGAAAACGCAGAAGCTCGGCGCGGTAACCGCCCCATGCGCCGCCGTGGCTCACGGTATGCAATCCGCGATAATCTCTGATAAACAGCCCTTTCGCATAGTCGAGCACCTTCCCATCATTCAGCTTGCCCGGCTCCTGTAGCTCCGCGAGAAAGTCCCGCCCGCCAACTTGCCCGCTGTAAAAATTCTCATCCCATTTCAGCAAATCTTCGACCGAGGTGTGCACCGCGCCGTCGCCCGTCTGCTCAAAGTAAGAAACGTCCAATTTGTACCCATCTTGAATTTCTTTTGGATCGTAGGCCATGGCTCGATTAGCAATCAGCGCCGTGTGATCGTCGCGATATTGCGTGTGGGTCATCCCCAGCGGGTTGAATATATTCTCCGCCGCGAATTCGCGAAGCGTCTTGCCGCTCACGCGTTTCACGATAATGGAGAGCAGAAAAAATCCCGTGTTGCTGTAAAGCCAGTCCGTCCCGGGCGCGAAATTCAGCGCCTTCTGGCGCGCAATCAGCTGCAGCGCGTCTTCGTCGGTCGTCACACTGTCCGTATTGATGCCCGCGAGATCCATCAGCACGAGGTAATCGCGCAGCCCGCTGGTGTGATTTAGAAGCTGGAGAATCGTGATCTTTTGCCCGTAATCAGGCAACTCCGGAATGTATTTCCGGACGTCGTCGTTGACGGAAAGTTTTCCCTGCTTTTCCAGTAGCAAAATACTGGCTGCCGTGAACTGCTTCGAGGTCGAGCCAATGTCGAATACCGTCTGTGGTGTGATTGGCACATCCTCTTCGATATTCGCAAGACCGTAGCCCTTGGCGTAGATCAATCTGCCATTTCTGTAGACTGCGGCCGCGCATCCCGGCGCTCCTGGCTTTGTAAAGTCCGCGAATACCTCATCCACAGCCGCCGTAGTCCTGTCTTGCGCACCTCTCGCTTGCGGCACGCTGCACGTTCCCAGCATCAGCGCTCCAGCAGCGCCGCCGCACACGAATTTCCGTAAGGCCCTCATCCGTTCTCCTTCGTAGTTTCCTGCGCGCCGAGTCTATCTTTTTCGCACCCAGTCATCAATCCTTCGCGAATTTCTCGTGTAAACTTGGCCTCGCAAAATGCTCACCGCCATCACGCGCGCCGTCAGTCCCGCCATCGTGAATTGCGAGCTCAGCTTCATTCCTCGCCAGCCGATCGACCTGCACGTCGCTCGTGCGCAGCACCGCGCCTATGAACAGCTTCTCGAAAAACTCGGCGTCCGCGTCGTTTCTCTCCCCGCCGAGCCCGCTCTCCCCGATTCCATGTTCGTCGAAGATCCCGCCATAGTCCTCGATGAACTCGCCGTCATTTTTCCACTCGGCACGCAGTCGCGCCGTCCGGAAGCCGCCTCGCTCGCGCAAGCCCTTTCCAAATTTCGCAAGCTTGAGCAAATTTCACTTCCCGGTACGCTCGAGGGCGGCGACATCCTGCGTATTGGGCGCAAGCTTTTCGTAGGCCTCTCAAAACGTAGCAATACCGAAGGCATCCACCAGCTAACCGCAATTCTCGCGCAACAACACTACGAGGTTATCGCCGTGCCCGTCACCGGCTGTCTGCACCTCAAGTCCGCCGTAACGGGCCTTGGTCGCAACACTCTTCTCGCCAATCGCGCCTGGTTCGACGGGACGTCCTTTTCCGGCTACGAATGGATCGACGTCGATCCCGCCGAACCACACGCTGCGAATGCCTTGGCCATCGGCGATACTGTCATTTTTCCCGCGTCGTTCCCTCTGACCCGCAGACGTATTGAAGCCCGCGGCTTCCACGTAACGCCCCTCGACATCTCCGAACTCCAAAAAGCCGAATCTGGCCTGACATGTTCCAGTTTGATTTTCGAAACTTAGCTCCATGAGTTCTCAACGTTTCATTTTTCCGCAGTCAACCGTTTCTCCAAATTAAAACGGCCACTCCGATTTTTCGGAATGGCCGTTTAGTGGAACTGTTCGGTTGATTCGAAGTGCGTCTGCTTAGTCCGTCAGCTCTTCTACGCTGCGCGCCACAAAGACCGGCTGGCCGCTGATAGGATCCTTCAGCACCAGGCCTACCACGCGCAACGGATTCGTTGGATTGCTCGTCAGGTCCTGCAGGCTCGTCAATCCGCCACGGAACTTCGTAAACGGCGTCACGTACACGGTCACCGGCCCGTTGAACAGCACGCCCGCCAATCCATTTGAATTGAATTGGAAGGTGCTGGCGCCTACGTTCACGCTATTCGCCACCAGCGTACCGTTGTGTCCTTCATGCCGCAGCACCACGCGCTTCACCGTGACGGCACCATTCGTGAATGGCCCGCCGATCGTCACGCGCTGCCCCGGAACGAGCAGCGCTGAGTTGAAGAAGATCGTGCTCCACCTCGGGTTGACGAACACGTTGTGCATCCAGTAGACGAAGTATTTCTCGTTACCGGTCAGGTCGATGGTTGAAATCTGGCCGGAATTGAAGCCCGTTCCCGCCGGCAAGGTGCTGCGCACGTACAGATCGAAGTCTTGCGCAGTATTCACCGGAGGATCTACATAGGTGATCAGGCCTCCCGCATAGAACTTGTCTTGCGAAAGGATCGCCACGGTATCCGCCAGAAACGTTCCGTCGGTCCGGTCCAGCGTCCCGGAGATCGAAACAATCGACGAAGTGGTCAGGTCGTTAATTGTTTCGCTGCCTTCCCATTCTGTCTGATCGTTCACATTCACGGTAAAAGCCCGCCCATGCGACCCCTGAATCGTGAACGAGTTTCCGCCCACGTTGATCGTCGTCACGCCTCCGACAAATTCGTCGATGTATGCGTCCGCGTCGCTTGGCGTAATCGCATGCACGGCCAAAGTCGGGTTCACAACTCCCGTGATTTGGCCGTTCATATCGACCGCCACCGACTTTTGAATATTGAATTCAAATCCCAGTCCGATCACGTCGCCCGAATTCACTACCAGCGGGTTCGTCAAGCTGATTGTCACCGTCGAGGTAGTGAGTGTTGCTGGTGGTGTCGTCGTCGATGTATAGCTGCTGATTGTCGGCGGCGTCGGAGGATTTGTTTGCGGGTTCGTCACGTTGAGGTAATCGATCTCCGGATTCGCCAAGGTGACAATCACAGTGTCGTAGGTCCCCGCTGGAATCGTGTTCAAATCCAGCAAAGTATGCAGTCCGTTCAGCTTCGCAAAGTCCACTGTCTGCGAACCGGTCGTCACCGTCACAGGAGTGCCCGAGCCTTCCGCGACGCTTATTCCCATTAAGTCTACTTTGAACGAGATCACACTCGGCAGAGGCGCATCGCCGCCGGACACAAATATCGTCCCCGACTGCGGCTGCACGGTTTGCATGTTTGTGTTTCCCGCCCCACATCCCCCGGTGAAGGCAATCAGAGCGAGCGCAAATAGTCCACTGAACCACTTCCTTGCATTCATGGCTTCTTTCCTTTCCTGCTTGAATACCCCGGAGGCGCACCACGCGCCCACCGACCCTTGTTGATCTAACACGCGGGTTTCAAGAAAGTCGTTGTCCGTAAGCTATTGATATTAAAATTGTTAGAAGATTCTTGGGCAACCAGCGTTTCGAGCAGAGGTCTCACGTGCCTGGGTCACTTGCCAATTCCGAAATCGTGCCTCTACGTGTTTCCCGCCATTCCAAAATCCGTGCTTTGCGCCTGCTTTTTCTTGTGCTATTCTTTTTTCGGCATGATTTCCATCGCGACGAAGCGAATTACCACCTCGACGTCTATGTCGACTACCTCGACTAAGACGAAGAAGACTATTTCCGCTTCCGGCGCGTGGAGAAACAGCTAGCAAGCTAGAAAAAGTTTCCAACCCACCGCCTGAAGCGAATCCGGCGGTGGGTTTCTTCTTTTAAACCCCCGCCAGAAACGCTCCCGCGGTAACCAGGAGCGGACCCCATGAGTCCCGAACACGTGCAGGAAGAAGTAGCTGCAGAAGAAGGCTTAGGTTTGGCGGACGGCTTCGCGTTAGCCGGAGCCGAAAGCTCTGAAGTACGGCACCAAAACGTGATCGCCTTGAAATTCGGCGGCAGCTCATTGCAGGGCGCCGAACGCATGCTGCACGCTGCCGGTCTCGTCCGCTCCGCTGCGCAGGCTTCCAACGTTGTTGTCGTCGTCTCCGCGATGAAAGGCGTCACCGATCGGCTTCTTTCCGTTTCGCGCGCCCTTGCTGAAGGTGATTTCTCGCACGCTCGCAATGAAGCGGAAGGCGTGGTCCACCTCCACTTCAACGTGCTTCACGATCTCCAGCTGAGCGAAGAGCAAGAGAAGCACGTCCGCCG
>JBARBE010000335.1:0-8461 GCA_049792735.1 Candidatus Acidiferrum sp. | reverse complement strand
TTCAGTCGCTCGCGCAACGAATCGGATCCGTGTTGCGGCAATTCGCGGATAGTTCGCGCGTCCATCTCGTTTTCAGCGCCCATGGATTGCCGATGAGTTTGGTCGAGAAAGGCGATCCGTATCCGGGGCAGGTCGAAGCTACAGTCCGTCTGGTTTGCGAAGAGGGAAGAAAGCAGTATCCGGGCTGGCCGAAAACGCATCTATTGTGTTATCAGAGCCGGGTCGGGCCGGCGAAGTGGCTTCAGCCGCCGTTGACGGGCACCATCGAGCGGCTTGGCACCGAAGGCGTCAAGGAGATGCTCGTCGTGCCGATTTCGTTTGTGACCGAGCACATCGAAACGCTGCATGAAATTAACATTGAGGCGCGCGAGGAAGCCAAAAAGTTCGGCATCGAGGTATTTCGCATGATGCCCGCGGTTGGAGATTCCCCGCTTTTTATCGCGGCTTTGAAAGATCTGGTGCTTCGGGCTGTTGGCCTGGCGAGCGAAACCCAGGGAGCGAAGGCCTCTTCCGCTGCGCTGCAATGAACATTGGGGCAGGGAATCGAACAGCCTGGGTTTCCACGATTTTCGGCGTGGGCGATTAATTTCAGGGGAACAAAGAGCGAAAAATCTCTCGTTGCGTTATAATCTCGCCTTCAAAACTAGGCCATGAAAACTACCTATCACCCGGTCATTCATCGTTTGGCTGTATTCACCGTTATCTGGACCATTCTTCTCTTGATCGCCGGAGCGCTGGTCACCTCCAACGCCGCGGCACTTTCCGTGCTGGACTGGCCAAAATCCCACGGCGCGTGGATTCCGTCGCCGCTGACGGGCGGCGACATCTACGAATATTCGCACCGCGTCATTGCCGGCGTGCTTGGAGTTCTCACGCTTGTCCTTACCGTCTTCATTTGGATCAAAGAGGAGCGGAGCTGGCTGCGCTGGTTCACGGTTATCGCCCTGGGCGGCATCGTCGCGCAGGCGATTCTCGGCGGGGAAGTCGTGATTCAACTGCTGCATTACTGGTTGCCGGTGATGCACGCTTGCTTTGCGCAAATCATGTTCGGGGCGCTTCTGAGCATTGCGGTGTTCACCAGCAAATGGTGGATCGAAGACCATCCGGCGCTGGAAGATCGCGGCGGCATGTCGATCCATTCGCTCGCGCTTTTGAACGCGGGCGTGATTTTCTTTCAAGTCTTTCTGGGCGCCGGGTTCCGGCATAACGATATGCCGATCTGGCCTCATGCCGCCGGAGCGCTGGCTGTTCTCGGAATGGTCGTGTGGACGGCCGTGGTTCTGCGAAAGCGCTTCGAGAAGTCGCGCGAGCTTACGGCGATGCGCATCCTGCTTCACACTTTCTTTGGAGTGCAGTTTCTCCTGGGAATTGGAACCTATTGGGACCGCCTCGTGACCGCGGAAGCGCCGCGGCCGCCGCAATTGCTGGTCGCTTTGACGGTGACGCATACTGTGGTGGGCGCGCTTTTGTTCGCCGTCTCGATTTTGACGATTCTGGTTTGCTATCGCTTAGTTCCGCGCACGGGCGCAGTGACCGTATCGTCTTCCGAGCAGGTGGCTACTCGATGAGCACGGCACGAACCGCGGAATTAACGCTGGCTACGCGCGCCAACGCCTACATTGCGTTGACCAAGCCGGATGTTTCGTTCCTGGTTTTGATGACCACCGCCGCGGGATACTACATGGGCGCACGCGGCGCGGTGGATTGGCTGCACTTGAGCCAGACAGTTTTTGCCACGCTGCTGATCGCCGCGGGCACGGCGACTCTGAACCATTACATCGAGCGCGACTCCGACCGCTATATGCGGCGCACGGCTTCGCGGCCGCTTCCCAGCGGCCAATTGCAGCCTCGCGAAGCATTGTGGTTTGGCGTGACACTCTGCGTTGTGGGCGCTCTTGCTTTGTATGTCATCGCTGGGATTCTCGCTTCCGGGCTCGGCGTTCTTACTTGTCTCAGCTATCTGCTCGCCTACACGCCTCTCAAGAAGCGCACCGTTTGGGCGACGTTCATCGGCGCATTCCCCGGCGCAATTCCGCCGATGATTGGCTGGGCGGCCGCCACCGGCCATTTGGACAGAGGCGCTTGGCTGCTCTTCGCCATTCTGTTTGTTTGGCAGTTTCCGCATTTCCACGCGATCGCATGGATGTACCGTGAAGATTACGCGCGCGCCGGAATTTTGATGCTGCCGGTGGTGGACCGCGAAGGGACGCGCACGTTTCGGCAGATTATTTTTACTTCCATCGCGCTCGTGGGCGTTAGCCTCTTGCCCGCGGTGATGGGATTGGCCGGTGCGCGATATTTTTTTGGCGCACTGGTCGTCAGCACGGCGCTCGTGCAAGTTTCTTTGTGGGCCGCCAGCGCGAAGACGAATATGCGCGCAAAATGGTTGATGCACGCCACCGTGCTGCACATTCCCGTTTTGCTTGGCTTGATGATCTACGACAAAATTCCGCGCTAAGCCCGTTTCCGCAGTGATCGTCTACCTTCTCGTCTATCAGATCTACGCCCCGCGCCGGAGCTAGACGCAAGCCCCTAGAAAGGCAACCGTCGAAAGCGATGGGAAAGTTCGATGGCTGGTTCAGCTCCCGGTTTACAGGAACTCACTGCGCTCGAGGTGGAAGGTCTGGCCTTCTATCGGGTGCGACAAGCGACCCGGTCTGAGACGAGCGTATCGCCTGCCGCGTCCCAGCCTTTGGAAAAACCACGTGCCAGAAATCGTTCTTAGGGTTCGCGAAGCCAACCCCGATGAATCGGCGTTCTTGTTTTTCACGGACCGAGGTGACAAAACAATCCGCAGTTTCCGAAGTCATCTCGTTGATGATGCGGACCATCTGGCCCGGCAACAGGGGAGCATCCATCACGATGAGGGCCCCATTCGCACTTACGAATTGCGTAACGGCCTTCAAATCGATAGCTTCGCCCTCCGGCATTTGGCAACGAACTTTCAATGGTATCTGGAGAGTGATTCGGACTGTGCGACGACGCTCAGGGTATCTCGACCGATGCATGAATCCGCCTTGGATGGGGCCCAGGGGAGGAAGCTTGCCATGTTTGGGCAGGAATAACAAGGCGTGATTCGCGGCACGCAACAGGGCGACTAATCATCCAAGCACAAATTTAGTTTCGCCTCCAAGAGAATGGCTCGGCCCTCTTAGGTCGCGTCCTGCATCTAAAAATTGTTCAGGATTTGCGATTGGGTGTTCGGAAAAATGGTCGAAAACTAACATGAAATTTGGAGACAGGCCGCGACTGCTCTTGGATTCCCTCCTCCTCGGCGTCATCGGGGCCCTGGCCGCGCAGCTTTTCATGTGGATGCTGCGGCTCTCGCAGCATTTCTTTCTGTTCTGGCTAGCCGGTTACCACCCTCCGGGACTCCCACAGGAGGGAGGAGTTTTGCGAGAGATTGTCGGCCCGCATGGACTGTGGCTCATCCCTCTCGTCACGACTTTGGGCGGACTGATTTCTGGAGCCCTGGTTTACGGGCTGGCGCCGGAGACCGAGGGGCACGGCACAGACACCGTCGTGAAGGCTGTCCACTGGACTGGGTCCGTGCTCCGTGCTCGTGTGGCACCGGTGAAAATGCTGGCCTCCGCAATCACGATTGGGTCGGGAGGATCCGCGGGACGCGAAGGACCCACGGCTTTGATTGCGGCAGGGTTCGGGTCGGTGTATGCATCGATTTTGAAGCGGCCCGAGCGCGAGAGGCGATTGCTTGTCTTGATGGGCATGGCGGCGGGACTCTCCGCTATCTTCCGTTCGCCGATTGGGACGGCCATCTTCGCTGTCGAAGTCTTGTATGGCGGAATGGACTTCGAGTCCGACGCGCTCATTTACTGCATGCTTTCCGCGATCGTCGCGTACGCGGTGAACGGTTGGTTTGTCGGATGGCAACCGCTCTTCCAAGTTCCGCCTGACCTGCACGCCGCGGGGTTCTCTGATTATGCCTGGTACACGGTGCTGGGTGCCGCGAGCGGTATCGTCGGGACCATTCTGCCGGAGTTGTTTTATCGCATGCGCGATGTGTTTGCCTCTTTGCGGATTCCCCCGTGGACAAAGCCGGCCATCGGCGGGTTGGGCCTCGGCTTGATCGCACTGCGCTTGCCGCAGGTACTTGGCGGAGGTTATGGCTGGATCCAGGAGGCGATAAATGGCCAGTTGGCGTTGCACTTATTGTTTTTCCTTCTTGTCGCCAAGATGGTCGCGCTCTCGCTCACCGTTTCCTCTGGCGGATCGGGCGGCGTGTTTGCTCCAAGTCTGTTCGTCGGCGGGATGCTGGGGGGAGTCCTTGCAGGGCTGTTTCATCAACCTCCGGCTGGCTTTGTGATTGTGGGAATGGCAGCGGTATTCGGCGCGGCAGGGCGGGTGCCGATTGCAACGATGTTGATGGTTGCCGAGATGACCGGCGGCTACCAGCTTCTGGTTCCCGCGGGGCTGGCGGTGATGTTGAGTTTTCTAATTCAGATCAATCTCTCCTCATTTTTCAAATACGGCAGTCTCTATGAAGCGCAGGTTGCGGGGCGGGCGGATTCCCCGGCGCATCGATCCGAGCTCGTGCAAGTCGCGCTTCGGGTGATTGATATGGGCAAGGTCTCTTTGCCGGCGGAGATCACGCATCTTCATCTTGCGGCGCTCTTGCAGTCCGGTCTCGGCGTTGACCTTCCAGATGGCTCTCAGTTGGTTGTCGGGGCGATACGGCCAGAGAGTCCCTGGGTCGGAAAACAGGCTGCATCGATTGCTCTGGCTGGCGCTCTTGGAAAGATTGAGGTTGTCGCCGTTTTGCGGGGGACCTCGGTCATGCTGGCTCAAGCCAAAGCAGTCTTGCTGCCGGGAGATAGGCTGCTGGTCATCGCTCGACCTGACGCTCTGCCGGAATTGGGAAAGCATATTGCGCTTTCCGACTCGTCGGCGACGCAGCAATTAGAAACGAGCCCATCCTAAACAGGCGACGCGACTCAATCGCACAAGATTTTTTTGATGCTCGCAAAGGACGTCCGATTCCGGGCGAAAGGGAACTATTCGGGCGGAAGCGAGGAGATAACGGCTTCTGTGAATTCCTCGGTGCCCGCCTTGCCCCCAAGGTCCTTTGTGACGTGCTTGCCTTGCTTGTAGACCTTGTCCAACGCGGCTTCGATTCGGTCAGCGGCTGACCTTTCGCCGAGGTGGTGCAGCATCATGATCCCGCTCAGAAGCAACGCTGTAGGATTGGCCAGGCCCTTTCCGGCGATGTCGGGTGCGGTGCCGTGGACAGCTTCAAACATGGCCGCTTCATCGCCGACGTTCGCGCTGCCGACGACGCCGAGTCCGCCAACAAGGCCAGCAGCCAGATCGCTCATCACGTCGCCGTATAAATTGGGGAGCAAGAGCATGTCAAATTGCTGGGGATTTAAGACCATTTGCATGCAGGCGTTATCGACGATCATCTCTTTGTATTCGATTTCAGGATATTCCGGCGCGACGTTACGGATTGACTTCAGAAAGAGCCCGTCCGAGAGCTTCATGATGTTCGCTTTGTGAATGGCGTGAATCTTCTTGCGCCCTTCGCGCCTCGCGAATTTGAAGGCGAAGTGAGCGATCTGCGTGGAGGCTTTTTCGGTGATGATCTTCAGGCTTTCGACTACTCCGGGAACCACTTCATGCTCCAAGCCGGAGTAAAGATCTTCCGTGTTTTCGCGGATCAAAACGACGTCCACATTTTCAAAGCGCGATTTAACTCCTGGAAGATTTTTGACGGGCCGGACATTCGCGTAAAGATTAAGGGTCTTTCTGAGGGCGACGTTGATGCTGGGCGCGCCTCCGGCGATGGCGGTGCCCATCGGCCCTTTGAGCGCTACGCGATTGCGGCGCACGGATTCGACGGCCTCTTGGGTGACAAACTGGCCTGTTGCCGAGGCTATCTCGGAGCGGGCTTCAACTTCTTCCCACTCGAATTGAACGCCGGTCGCTTCGAGGATGGCGCGGGTGGCGCCGGCGACTTCCGGGCCGATGCCTTCGCCGGGGATCAATGTGACGGTGTATCTCATGGCGCATCCTATTCTATGCGAAGGACATAGGGTTGTCGAAAGACGCTGATTCCTGATGTTTCCAGGCAAGAAAATTGGCGCGGAACCACGAGATGCAGTTGTGGAAAAGGTTTGCTATACTTGGGTGGAAAGATGCATCGCGGGCGTGCCTGCGAGCGGAGGCCAAGAGAAATTATGATTAGTCTGACTCCTACTGCCAGCACCAAGGTCAAGGAAATCATGGGCATGCAGAATCCTGTCCCGGTGGCGCTGCGCGTTGCCGTCGTCGGCGGAGGCTGCTCCGGTTTCCAGTACCACATGGCGTTTGAAAACCAGACCAATGAGACTGATGAGGTGGTGGATTTTAACGGTCTCAAGGTCGCGGTCGACCAGATGAGCTCGATGTATCTGGATGGTGTCGAGATCGATTACATCGAAACCATTGAAGGCGCCGGGTTTAAGTTCAATAACCCGAACGTGAAGAGCACCTGCGGCTGCGGCAGTTCGTTCAGCGTTTAATTGGCCGCGTCAAATTTGCCACATTTATATCATTCATTCATAGAATGATTAAATGATATGAGAAGGACGGGGCTTTACCGCCCGCTTCTGAAAAGAGTTGCAGGCCCTTGAACTCATCCTTCGAGGGCCTTTTTTTTATGCCTGCTAACGTAGCTGAATGGGACGCTCGATACCGCGAAGCGGCGCAAAATGCTGCTTCGGAACCTGCCGGCATTGTATCCGAGTGGTTGCCGATGCTTCCCAGGGGATCCGCTTTGGACATCGCGTGCGGAACTGGGCGGCATGCGCTGCTGCTGGCAGGGCGGGGCGAAGCGGTGACGGCTGTCGATTGGTCGGCAACAGGGCTCGAGGTGCTCGAGAATCGTGCGCGAAACGCGAAGTTCCCTGTGCGCCGAGCGGACGCAGCTGCGCTGGCGGAGGGTGCCAAGCCTCGGGCGGGCGAACTATTACTGGTCCAGGCAAGTTTAGAAGAGATACAGCTTCCCATTGCTTCCTTTTCTGTGGTTCTCTGCGTTCAGTACTTGCAGAGATCCCTTTTCGAGCAAATGACGCACGCGTTGAAACCGGGCGGTCTGTTGCTTTTTGAAACTTTCACGCGCGCGCAGCTCGACTATTCGAATGGACCTCGCAATCCTGCATATCTTCTTGAACCAGGAGAGCTGCGCACGGCGTTCCCCGAATTACACGTTTTGCTTTATAGAGAATTGAATGCCGGGCAGGGAATTGCCAGTTTAGTTGCGCAGAAGCCGCTGCGCGATTGAGTATCAGCTTCGACGATGAAACGGACACAAAGCGTGACGCAGAAGTTTGCAATCCCCGGTACTCATCCGTATTCTAAAGTGCCAGCATGAAGATAGCGCTTGCGCAGTTCAATCCCACGGTAGGCGATTTCGCAGGGAATTCGGCTCGCATCCTGAGCTTGGCGGAAAAGGCCAGGCGGCAGGGGGCCGACTTGGCCGTTTTTTCCGAGCTTTGCCTTTGTGGCTACCTTCCGCAGGACCTCCTCGAACGGCCTTCCTTCATCGATCGCAATCATATTGAGTTGAAGCAACTTGCGGCGAAGCTGCCGATTCCGGCCATCGTCGGTTATGCGGGCCGAGTGAAAAATGGCACGGGAAAATCCATTGCCAACAAGGCGGCGCTGATTTGCAGCGGCCGCGTGGTGTTCGAGCAGAGCAAGATGCTGCTGCCGACGTACGATGTGTTCGACGAGTCGCGATATTTTCAGCCTGCGGGCAAACAGTCCGCTTATGGATTCGGAAAAGAGCAGCTGGGCATCACGATTTGCGAAGACGTTTGGAACGACAAAATGTTTTGGGCCGAGTGCCGGTACGACCGCGATCCCGTAACGGAACTTGTTGGGCAGGGAATTACGGTGTTGCTAAATATCTCGGCTTCCCCTTATACGATTGACAAGCGCGCGTTGCGGGTTGAGATGCTTCAGTCGATTGCCAAGAATCAGGGCCGGCCCGTCATTTATGTGAACCAGGTGGGCGGGGACGACAGCTTAATTTTTGACGGCGCGAGCATGGCTTTGACAGCGGAAGGGATTGTTGCGGCGCAGGCCAAGGCTTTTGAAGAAGATCTGGTTTTGTTCGATACGGTGACGGGTGAAGGAGAGATTCACGCGCAGCCGCATGAAGAGATTGCATACGCCTATCGAGCGCTGGTCACTGGAACGCAGGATTACGTGCGAAAATGCGGATTCCAGAGAGTGCTGATCGGCCTTAGCGGGGGAATCGACTCTTCCGTTGTGGCGACTATAGCTGTCGACGCTCTGGGTGCGGGAAATGTGTTGGGCGTCTCGATGCCGGGACCGTATTCCTCCGAGGGGAGCAAGGCGGACGCCAACGCGCTGGCGAAGAACCTGGGCATAGAATTCGTCACGCTGCCTATTGGGGATGTATTCGAGTCTTATCGTAAGATGCTCGCGCCGGCGTTTG